>CAZUKZ010000031.1:0-14193 GCA_964621125.1 Candidatus Woesearchaeota archaeon | reverse complement strand
TGTTATTCCACCCTTTAATGTAACATCCTTATTTATGAAATCTCCAGTACTATGATAATTGTACCCTATCAAGGCTATGGCTATTATCACTAATAGTATCGGTATGATAAACAGCTTCTTATAATGCTTTGAATATGCCTGTCTTATGTTCATCTCTGCAAAAAGAATCGCTTCATCTTTAAATATCTTTTTATGATAAAACACTAGTATTGACTCACAATTTGTGGTAAAAAACCATGAAAATCCCCACTTAAGGCTGTCAAAAGTAAGATTCCAGATATAATTTTAACTACCCCTTTCCTAAAAATAATAATACCACTTTCTGATTTAGATTAAGATTCTATGTTTCGCCTTTTGAAATTAATCAAGCTTCAAAGTTTATAAAAGAACCATTTACCTTTTCACAAAAAACACAATAACAAAACATTTATTAACAAGACTTTCCATTAAGAGTTTATGGAAAAAAAAGAGGTATTCATTAAAGTAGAGAATCTTACGAAACGTTTTGGTGATAACCTTGTTCTTGACAATATAAATCTCAATATCCCTAAAGGCCAGCTCTACGGTATTATTGGATTAAGTGGATCAGGAAAAACTACCCTTCTTAATATCCTTGTAGGATTCTGGAAACCTACAATGGGCCTTGTAACGTTCAAAGGAAGAAGAATCAATAAGACAAAGGTCAAACATTCATTTGGCTTTGGTACACAAGCTGGTTCGGTCTATCAAAAGCTTACAATAAGAGAGAATATGTTTTATTTCGGAAGGCTTTACAATATGCATAAGAAAGACATTGAGAAGAGATCCAAAATTCTTCTAGATTTGGTAGAACTTAATGGAGTAGAGAATGTATTAGCAGAAGATCTCTCAACAGGGATGCAAAGAAGACTTGACATAGCATGCTCCATGTTGCATGACCCAGAAGTTGTATTTATGGACGAGCCGACAGAAGACCTTGATCCTGTATTGAGGAAAGAGTTACTTGCATTAATCAAAAGAATAACCTTAGAAGGGAAGACAATAATCTTGGCATCACATTTGCTTGATGAAGTAGAAGTTGTCTGTGACACAATAGCAGTATTACATAAGGGTTCTGTCATTGCCGAAGGTAGCCCCACAAAACTTAAGGAAGAATATTCAAAGAACGATGAGATCCACTTAAGTAGCAAGCCCGGAGATTACGAAACTATGGCAAAGAAACTGACGAAGCTCAAAAGCGTACATCACATAGTTGTCAAGAAAAACAAAATAATCCTTTACACATCTTCATCAGATTTAGCCCTAAGGGCAATGTTACAGATCATAGATAACCAAAAAGAAAAGGTTATCGACCTCCATGTACATAAGCCAACAATTGAGGAGGTATTTGAGTCTATAACCAAGGTTTGAGGATGTTCAGAAAATTATTTAGGCGGAAAGAAGAAGAGCCCATCCCTAATGTAGAAAGGGATAAGATTGAAGAGAAAGAAGACAAAAAAGATAAGGAAATCAAGACAAGGGTAAAAAAAGACTTTGCCCTATTGCGAGCTGTGGGAGGTGTTAAGAAAGAAGGAATGCTCCAACCTTTGATAAAACTAGGATCCATCATTTTAAAAAATTACAAATTAATGGTACGGTCAAAACTCTCATCTTTAATTTTCTTCTTTGGACCACTATTGATAATATTCTTAGTCTGTCTTGCATTCAACACATCTTCACTGTATGGAGTGAATATAGCAGCCTACTCTGACAGTTATTCTACACTGACGAATTCCTTGGTAGACAATATATCTTCTAAAAACTATTTCATACTCAAGACAGAGACTAAAGAAAAGTGTATAGATGCCGTCAAGTTTGGTGATTATCAGGCTTGTATCATCTTTCCATCCAAAATGGTGGTGGACAACAGTGCGAGGAATACTATTGAGATACATGTAGACAGTAGTAGGGTAAACATTGCAAACCACTTGACAGAACTCCTTACATCCAAAGTCTCTGTTCAAGCTAATGAGATAACTACTGACATGGTAAGCAAAATGGTTAATGTTATCGATAGCGTCAAAAGTAGCGCAGTGACAAGCCAACCAATTATGAATAAATTAGCTATAAACAATGATTTTGCTTCAAATAAGATCGGATTTGTAGTTTCACAATTCTCTGGGTTTGATTTCACATACTCATCGTTTGATACAACAGCGATAAGCACCGAAATCAGCAATATAAAGAGCCTATATAATATGAGCACAAGCGCATTTAGCACACTAGAATCAATTGTTTCCAACACTGGAACTGATTATAACAAAGTTACAACTAAAATGGATGAAGCCAAAAGCTATGCAGACAGCCTAAAGGCAGACACCACTAACCTCAAAGGTTACATTGACAACAACAAGCCTTACATAAATAAAGTAAACTCTTCACTGGCGTCAATGGTCTCAGAGACTGACAAGGTAAAGATCAAAAAAGTTACAAGCATTGTCACGCCATTTAAAACAAAGATAAGTTCCATAAACAAGTCAAGAAATTATTTGATATACTTACTTCCGCCATTGTTTGTCTTATTAATCATGTTTGTTAGTATTTTCATGAGCTCAAGCTCAATAATAAGGGAGAAAACCTCTAGTGCTTATTTCCGTAACTTCATCACACCCACCCATGACGGTCTCTTCATGTTAGGCCAATATATTACTGATATAAGTATCATATTTGTACAGATTGCCATAATGTTAGGTGTTATGGCATACTTTGTTAGTGGCATAAGTCTAATGACATACATAGGTATAGGCATTGTCCTTCTAGTTCTCGCTACAGTATTTATATTAATAGGCATAATCCTTGGATTTCTCTTCAATACCAATGAGAGCGTAACAATAGCTTCGATAAGTGTCGGCAGTATACTATTATTCTTTTCAAACTCAATTCTGCCATTAGAGACCCTTTCAGGAATTGTCAGGAAAGTTGTAATCTTCAACCCATTTGTCATAGGCGAGAAGATCCTTCGTAGGATGATTCTATTTGATCTTAGCCCTTTTTCCGCTAAAAATTTCATCCTTATGCTTATCGTATTTGTTATATACTTCTTAATTCTCGCTGTTGTAGCAAGGGAAATCACAAAACGCTTAAGCCATTTATCTTATAAATAGTGCATATTCTTCTTATTTTAAAGCAAAACACTGAGAGTTACTACTAGCCTAGGGTAACTAAATAGAAACCTTTATATACTACCTATTGATTCTCATGAACTAATGATAATAAAATCATAAGGAGAAATACAAATGATAGTGCAAGAAACATTTTTAAAAAGGCTAAGGTCAATCTTTGACCTAAACATATATGAAGTAAAGGTTTGGACAGCACTCTTGTCAAAAGGTGTTGCTACAGCCGGAGAATTAGCAGACATAAGTGGCGTACCTCGTTCAAGGTCATACGATGTACTTGAGAGCTTAGAGAAGCGTGGCTTTGTAATAATGAAGCTAGGCAAGCCAATTAAGTACTTGGCTGTAAAGCCTGAGGACATAGTTAGCCGTGTAAAGACCAATTTGCAGGACAAGGCAACTGAGCAGATGAAAGCTTTGGAAAAGGTTCGTTCAACACAGCTTTTTGACGAAGTTCAGCTTCTTTACAAACAAGGCATAGAGCATGTTGAGGCAACAGACCTTTCAGGTGTCATAAAAGGCCGTAAAAGCATAATTAATCACTTGAAGACTCTTCTTAACAACGCAGAAAAATCAGTGACCATAGTCACTACAGAGAAAGGACTTATAAGAAAAACTGAAGCACTACGTTCTGCAATTAAGAAAGCTAAGGATAGAGGCGTTAAGATTAAATTCGCTTCACCTAACACAGATAATCTTTCAAATGATCTAAAAAAATACGCAGAGTTCAGGAAGCTTACTGCTGAGAACGCAAGGTTCGCTATCGCTGACGGCAAGGACATCATGTTCATGGTCTCCCATGATGATGATATCCATGAAGCGTATGATTTGGGTGTTTGGGTAAACTCACCTTTCTTTGCAAAAGCAGTAGAAAGCATGTTTGAGTTATCCTGGAAAGACCTGGAGAAAGCTTAAGTTAGACGTACTATCATTTATTTTTCCTTTTTTTATAATTCTTAATTAAGATGGCAAGCATAACTGACTTAAGGTACAAGGACTTCGATGAGTTTAAGGAAGTTTTTGATAATGTAGCCCAGTTAGATCGAACTTCTTTAAGCTTAACAGATTACATCAAGTTCATGGAAGATAAAGGCCAAACTGTAGTGATGTCGAGAATACTTATAAAAAAATCTAACGATTCTCCTTTAATCGATTTGTTCGATCTTTATGGTAAATTGAAAACAGTAGCTTGGACCGTAAAGGAAGTCAGTGAGTGGGATGTTGCCTCAGTTTGGCAGGCTTACAGGGGCGGGGGAAAAACGCCTTGGTTTAATTATAATAACTGCAATTTTAATTCACAAAAAACAACTCGGAAAGTCCGTAGATCCTTACATGCAATTGAAGATGCAAGAAAAGATGGGTGCAACCTATTGTTCAATTGGTCTAAAAATCCCATCAACATAGCGTTCTTCAATTACGTCCAACCAGCTCACGTTGAATTTATTCAACAAAGTACAGAAGCATATAGATAGTTATTTCACTTAAAAAACCGAAATAATTAAAAACATTCTTCCTTATACCACCGTTATGCAAAAACTATTGAATTCACTCCACCCGTTGGAAAGGAAAGTCCTACCACACCTAAAAGAAGGAATTAATCTTCCAGACCTGGTGAAAGCCTCAAAATTAAAAGAAGTTGAGGTCATGAGAGCACTGCAATGGATGGAAAATAAGAAGATTCTAAAGATAGAACTAGACCTTCAGGAAATGATAAGTCTAGACTCCAACGGCCTTATATACAAGAAAGAAGGACTCCCAGAAAGAAGATTTCTCAAACAGATAAAAGAAGACACCCCATTATCAAAAGTAAAAATCCAAAAATCCGAAGTCAACATCTGCATTGGAAGTTTAAGGAAAAAAGCAGCTATCCAAATAAAAAAAGACAAGGAACTCCTATTTACTATAACATCAAACGGAAAAAAGCTTTTACAATCAGAATCCCTAGAGGAAACATTCCTAAAATCTCTTCCGCTTTCCGCTTCATCACTCTCACCAGAACAGAAATTCGCTTACGACAATTTAAAACAGAGGAAAGGCATTGTAAAGACTGACCTAATTAAAAATAGAATTGTACATTTGACAGAACAAGGGAAAAAATTATCCCAAGCAAAATTCAACACAGCAAATATTATAGAGTCATTGACACCATCTATGATAAAAGAAAGGTCATGGCAAGGCAAGACATTTCGTTCTTACGATTTAAAAATCAACGTGCCAAAGATTTTCGCAGGAAAAAGACAACCATACTTAAGGTTTCTTAATGATATCAAATTCAAGATGGTACAGCTAGGATTTCAAGAAATGGTAGGCCCTTTAATAGAATCAGAGTTCTTCAACTTCGACGTACTATTTCAACCACAGAACCATCCAGCCCGAACATGGACAGATACTTATCATTTAACTAAACCAACCCATGGCAACCTTCCAAAAAAGAAAGTTGTCGACGCAGTAAAAAGCGCTCACGAAAACGGAGCAGACACTGGCTCAACAGGATGGCAATATAAGTGGGACCCAAAAATCGCTAAACAATTAATGCCAAGAGCGCATGGTACAGCTTTGTCAGGAAGAAAGATTGCTTCAGGCATTACGCCACCATGTAAACACTTCGCTATCGCTAGATGCTATCGCCCAGATGTATTGGATGCTACACACCTGATAGAATTCAATCAGATGGAGGGTTTCGTTGCAGATGAATCAATCAATTTCAAGACTTTATTAGGCATACTAAAACAATTTGCTACAGAAGTAGCAGAAGCTGATAAGGTAAGATTCTATCCAGATTACTACCCATTCACAGAACCATCAGTACAGATGTCAGCTAAACACCCAGAATTAGGTTGGGTAGAGTTTGGAGGGGCAGGGATATTCAGGCCAGAAATGGTCAAACCATTAGGTGTAAATGTCCCCGTGATGGCATGGGGTTTAGGTATTGATAGGCTAGCCATGTTCAAGCTTGGCATAAACGATATAAGATATCTCTTCAGTTCCGACCTAAAGTGGCTGAGAGATTCAGGAGTTGTATAAAATGCCGACAATAGACGTTTCATTAAAGGATTTGCAAAACCTCATGCATCACAAGATTAGTCTCAAAAACCTAGAGGAAGAAGGTATTCTTTTTGTTAAGGGGGAAATTGATGGTGTTGAGGGCGATGATCTCAAGGTAGACTGTAAAGAGACGAATAGGCCAGACCTTTGGTCAACAGAAGGCATTGCAAGACAGATCTTACCGCAATACACAAATGAAAAAGGAATCCCAAAATACAAAATTGCTAAGCCCAAGATTGAGATTAACGTAGACTCAAAAATCAAGAAGGTAAGACCTTATATCGTCGCAGCTGTAGCAAAAAACGTCAAGGTCACAGATAACATGATCAAGCAAATGATTCAACTACAAGAGAAAGTATGCTTGACTTTTGGAAGAAAGCGTAAAGAGGCCGCCATAGGATTGTATGATTTTGATAAGATGACTCCACCTATAAGGTATGCCGCAGTAAAACCAGAGAGTATCAAATTCACGCCTTTAGGTTTCAAGATTGAGATGACTCCGGGAGAGATATTAGAAGACCACCCTACAGGACAAGAGTATGCCCATTTACTAGAAGGTTCATCACTTTATCCCATAGTTATGGATTCAGCAGATGTCGTAGCTTCATTCCCGCCCATAATAAACTCAGAAACAACAGGGAAAGTTACGGAAAAGACCAAGAACCTATTCATAGAAGTCACAGGAACAGATTTAGAAAAGATCCAAGTTGCCTTGAATGTTGTTGTGGCAGCATTGGCAGACCGTGGTGCTTCAATCGAAGCAGTGAAAATCAACTACCCTGATACTCAAATTATAACACCCGACTTCACCCCAAAAAGTACAAGTGTAAAACTAGATTATATTAACAAGATCTCAGGTTTGGATGTTACTGCCAAGAAAGCTCAAGAGCTTTTGGAAAAGGCAAGATATGATGTCAAAATAAGCAAAGATACACTTAATGTATTCTACCCATCCTACAGGTTAGACATCCTACACCCTATAGATGTTGTCGAGGACATTATAATATCTTATGGCTACAACAGTATCGAACCTATGATCCCAAGTTTAGCAACAGTTGGCTCACTCAACGAATTTGGAATTTTCTGTAACAAAGTAAGCAACCATATGGTTGGGTTGGGAGCTATAGAAGTCATGAACTTCACGTTGACTAATAAAAACATCCTATTCGATAAGATGATGATGGAAGATTGGGGCTGTGTAGAGATTGCCAACCCAGTTTCCAGTCAATGGTCAATACTAAGGAACTGGATACTACCTAGCTTGATGGAATTTTTTGAAAACAATTCTAGTGAAGAATACCCTCAGCAAGTGTATGAGGTTGGGGACGCTGTTGCCTTAGATGGAGAAGCAGAAACTGGAACTAAAGACATAAAGCGCCTGGCTTGGGCTTTGGCAAAAAAAGATGCAACGTTTACGGACGCTAAACAAGTCTTGGACTATTTATTACGAGGGTTAGGACTCAAATACTCTATCGAAAATGTCAAGCACCCATCTTTTATTAAAGGGAGGGTTGGACGTGTTGTTGTTGAAGGTAAGAAAGTCGCTTACATCGGTGAACTATCACCTGAAGTAATTGTGAATTTCTGTGTGAAGATGCCAGTGGTAGCTTTTGAGCTAAACCTTACTGACCTTTATTCAATTAAGAATAACTTGTAAAGTTCCCTTCATCAGTTTATCAGCTCTGCTTGTTCATTAATGTTCTTGCAAAAAAGCTTATATACTATCATGCAATTTAAAGGACTGATGGAATATGATTTAGAATTAGATAAGGCTATGAGAACTATTAAGAGAAATAGGGCGAAAACAGTCTGTATACAGCTCCCAGAAGGCTTGAAACCAAAAGCTACCCAAATTGTTAAGGAATTAGAAGGAAAGACTTCTGCTAAAGTTATGATATGGGCTGACACCTGTTTCGGAGCTTGTGATATTCCACAACTGAATGTTGATTTGTTAATACAATGGGGACATTCTGTGTTTGAGAAGGTATAAATCTGTTAAATACTAAAAAAGCACCACTAAATAGTGATTAAACAATAGAAAAGCTTATAAAGGAGTTATCAAACCCTTTAATGAAAATAATCTTTAAAACGGAGGATTTCAATAAAAATGACAGAAGAACAAAATGTAAGTAAAGAAGAGCAGATTGGATTTCATAAAGGTTCATTAGCAGTTCTTGCAAAAGAGCGTGAAGAATTTTCAAAGATCCTACAGGTTGTAGAGCAGCTTATGCAAGCACATATCAAGGCTTTAAAAGACTTAGGCTTAGACCTAGAAGCAGAAGCTAAGAAAGTGCAAGAAAGCATGCAACAGCAACCACAACAGCCAAAACCTGGCGAAGATATCGCAGATAGGTTGGCTTAATTTTTTTTATTTATAATTTTTAATATAGAAATCAATAAAAAGTCCAGATACTTATTATTATATGACTTTATAAGATGGAATATCAAACTGACATACCTACAGTCTATCAATTCTACGGTGATGTTAAAGATGATGATAGGGTCGTTATTATAACACCTAAAAAGGAAGATGAGAGACCTCAAGATCCAAGAAAACATGAAGGACCTGATCTGGAGATAATTATCCATGAAGAGACTCCGAAAGAAGAGCCCGAGGTTCCGCCTTTTATTCTTCCAAAGATTCCTAAAAAACCTAAGAAAAAGAATCTTCCTAACTGAATTCTAAAGACGCCAGCGGCAGGATTCGAACCTGCATATCCGTGAGGAAACCGGTTTTCTCTTCATTGATAAGTTCGAGACCGGCGCACTACCAGGTTATGCGACGCTGGCAATCGTCTTTTAGTTTCCCTTCCTCATTTAAATACCTTACTATTTACGGCATTTGTAATCACTTCAAAGTGGTTAAAAACCAAAAGATTTATAAATAATTAAGCTTTACCAAAAAGTATATTTTTACATAAAAAATGATAGATACACATGATTTTAACACAGAACAAGCCGTAAATTTCATAATCAGTACATACAGCGAACTTCCACAAGACAGAAGAATGCGCCTTAGAAGGACAGGCTTGGCACTAGCCCGGAGAGAAAGTCTAGACAGTTTTACTGCAGTTTATGAGCTTCTAGCCAAAATTGTAGAAGATAACACCCAAAGATGGGACATTAGCCTAGAAACTGGGAAAGGAAATACAGAAGAGGAAAGAGGCTTGCACAACTGCATCCCAGACAATAAGCCAACACCATTAGAACAGATGATCTCTATAGAGGACCCCAAAGAATCACAAGGGATACCATTAGTTCAAGCATTCGAAACAGTATCTCAAGATCTTTCCCTCTCGGAACGAAGATTCTTCTGTTCACTTATGTCAGATGATAAGCTAAATGTCCGAATTGCCAAAGAAGATTTACCTAAGTACACAGATTCAATTAAAACAGCCATCGATAAATTAAGAACTAAGTTTTGGAAGAATGGGAGATTGAGACTCCCTAAGACCCCATTGACTAAGATAAGTATCTTTCCAAGACTAAGCATAGGTTATGAAGGTGGGAGATTATGCAAAGAGGATATCCAAACTATTAAGAATGCCTACTGCACATTTGATGGAGACCTTAAGAAAGCAACCGCCAACTTACCTTTTGGAAAGAAGACAATCAAAAGACATTGGATTAATAAGGGTTTAGAACCTAAAAATCCTAAAAGGAAACTTAACGATACTCCATTGGGATATGTTGAACAGATAATTGCAGCATACGATAAGTATGATGGTATTGCTACAAGAGCTGCCGAACATCTTCCGGTTTCAAGAAACACTGTTTTGAGATACTGGAGAGAAGTAGGACTAGAATCAAAAGGTTCATTACATCAACAGGGACTTCCACTTAGTGCTGTTGAAGAGATTGTTGAAGCATATGAAGCATATGACGGAAGCGCAACAAAAGCTGCAAAACATTTAACTTACAGCAAAAGTACAATTCTAAAATATTGGAAAGAGATGGAATTTAAAATAAGACCACCAGGTTTCAAAAAGTGAAAACGCCGTGGCCCGGATTCGAACCGGGATATCCATACGGAAACAAGCTTTCCAGGCTTACGCTCGATGCAATTCCTTGCAAGGATTTGCGCAGTTTCCTGCTGGCAAGGTATAAAACATTACCAGTACCAGGTTGTGCCACCACGGCAATTGTTCTTGAAAAATAATAAGGTAGTTTATAAGGCTTGTGGCTTATCACAAAAGCAAATCTTCATTTATCACACCATAACCTTTCGGCAAAATAGGGCTAATTCTAACAGCTTCATACTCTTGATGAAAAATTGTCTTCTTCTTATTATCAAACAGCCATTTGAGATATTTGTCTTTAGGTTCAACAAAATTCCACACAGGGTCAACTATATATTCTCCCCCACCAAACCCCACCTCTAAGAAAACATGGCTTTTTTTTATCTGAGACCTAACTTTTTTAGCAGTGATAAGCATTTTAGCATCCACCCCTAACAGCTTCAATACAGCCAACTCAAATCCAGAAAACTGGCGACAGCATCGACCATACATCTTCCATACCTGCCCGAGAGAATTATAAAGATCCACCCTCATCTCAAGGTTCGACTTATCATATTCCGCAAGATTATGGACAAATTTAGTCAACGATTTCAACTCATCTAATGAACTTACAGCAGGGTTCTCACATATGGTTTGCTGCAACAATTCTTCAAGATACTCATCCTCTCTCTTGAAAGAGACAATTACTGAATTGTTAAAACAGAAAGCAAGACTTTCAGGCTCATTAAAAAATACCCTATACTTCAGATCAACCTGATCATCCCCTTCAGGATACTGCTTTACATCCTCCGGAAGCCGATAAGAATAGAGAGGTGCTCCTACCAAGTTCTCTTCCATTGATACATAAACCCATTTTGACTTTTTATTGTGCCACATTATCTTAAATGGCTCATAACATATCACGCCACAAACTGCTCCCAAAACCCGCCCTATCCTCTCTGGACAGTCCATCTGGATATGATCCCCTTGCTTAATACTTGACAGCTGTTCCTCAGTGATTTGGGATTCAGTCAATAATATAGAGAATAATTTAGACGCCAAACTATCTTCAATTATGTCAGACATGATAGTCAGATATTATCATAGAATTATAAATGTTCTGTCGAACTTATCAGATATTTTATAAACTCACTAAAGTATAACAGAAGTATGAAACCGAAAGTTTATGTTTTGGGGAATCCATTAGTTAAAGAGGATAGTCTCCCATTGAGAATCCTCCCAACACTAAGAGAAAAACTACCAGAAATAGAGTTCATAGAAACTGATACTGTTGAAGATGTAGAAGGAAAAAATCTTAAAATAATTGATACCGTTTTGGGGACTAAAGATATTCAAGTTATAACGGACATAAACCTCCTAGTGGCAGAGAAATCCTGCACAGTCCATGATTATGACCTAGCTATGATGCTTAAGCTTTTGAAAAAAGTTGGGAAAATAGAATCTGTGAAAATCTTCGGAATTCCCAAAGGTATGAACAAGGACAAAGCAGTTAACACTTTAATCATTTTACTGAAAGCTAATATTAGTAATTAAACCCAATTTACTTTTAGAAAATGTGTAGCACAGTTCAAACAAGGATCATAGGCTCTTATCAGCCTTTCAATCTGAAACTGAATCTCTTTCTTTGATTTTTCTCCAACCAACCCATTCACAAGTGTAACAATGTCTTGTTCTAACTTGATTATGTTCTGGGATGTTGGTATGACAAACTCAGCATCTTTCACCCTGCCATCCTCAATAGCAATATGGTGGTATAATGTTCCTCTCGGCGCTTCTATGACACCTACACCTTCTGAGTTTGAGGGTTTCAACCCCACAGGATTTTCTTCTTTAAACTCAAAACTCTCCAACACCTCCACCGAAGCATCTAGACAATGAAGCATCTCTATAGCTTGAGCTAGATTGTTGTTAAATACACATTTTGAAGGGAACCTTTTTAGATAGTTCTTCGCGTCCGTTTTAGTATTATTATGCAGCTCTTTTTTATTCAAGTTGACCCTGGCCAAGGCACCAACCATATATTCCCGCCCATCAAATTTGAAAGCTACAGATGTTGAATAAGGCAGAACAAATTCTTTTAAATGTTTCTTGAAATCCTTTTCTTTAACTTTTCCACCTAAACTAGTTTGGATATGTCCTTCCAAGAAATTGAAGCCTTTAGTTTTCAAGGCAACAAAATTACAATTAGTATCAAACCTACACAAATCCTTAGAAAAAATCTCAATCAATTCCAACACCTTAGGCCTTACAGTCTTAAGTGATTTCACACAATCCTTAATCTTACTTGCTTCAGGAATCTTAGTAAACCCACCAACCCTCATAGTTGTGGGGTGTATACTCCTTCCAGCCACCAATGAACCCAAGATATTCCCAGCCTTCTTAACATTCAGTGCATCATGTATCAAGGAATGATGAGTCTTCTCTAGATCTAAAATTGAACCCTTCCCCAATAAGTCAGGTAAGCAAAAGAAATAAAGATGCATGGCATGATCTCTTAACATATTGCTATTGGAAGCTAACCTTCTCAAAGCAATTGTCTGTTCACTAGGTTTAAACTTAAAAGCCTTCTCTATTGCCTCCATAGAACAAAGCATATGCGATAAGCCGCAAGTACCACAAATCCTAGAGACTAAAGAAGGAACAGTCTGATATGGCTTCCCCATTACTGCCTGCTTAAAGAACCTTCTGCTTTCCTCCACTTCCAGCTTAGCTTTCACAGCCTTACCCCTCTTAAGTTCAACATTCAAACTAGTATGCCCCACAGCCCTCGTCAACCCTTTAATCTTAATACTATCATGCATTCTTAGCATAACCTCTCAACTTTTTCATAAACTCCTTTTCACCCACAGGACAGCCATTGATACAGTCATCTACTTCAACAAAGTCTTTTATCGGTTGTATCTTTTTCCTCTGCCCATCTTTTTTAATCAAATCCTTGATTTCATTTTTAAGTTCTGAGGGAAAATTATTTCTTTGCGAAGCAGGCATCCCATTCACAGCCCCAGAACCCAATGCAACAAGATATCTAGTGTTCTTCCTTATCTTCTTTAGTAAGGATAATTGTTTCTTCGTTGCTACAGCGCCTTCAACAAATGCAATATCCAAACCTTTCAATTCATTATTGCTTTTCAACATCCTACAATATTTAATCTCTATCATCTTCATTAGTTCACCATAATGACCTTCTAATAATTTGACAAACGTATTAACACAGCCTTCGCAACAGGTTAATGAAAAGAATCCAACTTTCAATTTGTTTCGCATAACTAACCTTAAGGTTGAAAGAACTTATATAAGTTACGGCAGGATATGGAAAGAAGTAAACAAACCCAAATTAACAAATGATTATTTTTTACAAATTATATCAATCCAAGGATTCGTTGCATATTTATCGTCTTTTATTTCTGATAATACTTTAACTATACTAAAGCCGTTTGATTTGAGCAAATTAATAATTTCGTCTTCTTGAAAAAAAGACCAGAACTTATCTACATTTTGGTATCTTTTGTCTGGTTTCATTTCTTCTCCACCACCTCTTTTTACAGAGATGTACATAATTCCATTTTTGGCTAAACAATTAAAGCATCCCTTCAAAGTATCTCCAACATAGATCTTAGGAACATGTACTAATGCTGCAATTGACCAGATTGCATCAAATGTATTTGGTGGTAGTTCTAACCTTGTTATATCCATTTTTTGAAATTGGGCGTTTGGTGCTGTTTCTTTTGCAATTTTTAACAGTTTTTCAGAAAGATCCACACCTAAAACCCTATGTCCTCTTTCTGTAAACATTTTTGCATCTTTTCCTGAACCACAAGCTAAATCAAGAATATATGATTGTGGACTAAGAAGATCTAAGAATTGCTCTGTACCTTCAGGGAAAAATTTAGCTACATTATTTGCATAACTTTCTGAGGTTTGATCATAACTTGCAATCGTTCGATATATATTGTCTCTCGAGACAATATATATCGAACGATTGCAAGTTATGATCA
>CAZUKZ010000030.1:0-15918 GCA_964621125.1 Candidatus Woesearchaeota archaeon | reverse complement strand
CTTTTGTTCGCGATCTTCTCATGCATTATTACTTTTGTCATCCAAGCCTCCTTTTTAGGTAGTCTCGCATTATGAGTTCCTTTTTTTGAACCCATACCTTTCCTTCTCCCTTTGCTCTTCTGGGTCTTGATTTTTCTTGCCCTGAACTTCGATATACCTGTTATAGGCTTAGCCTGAATTGCCAAATCTTTGATAAGTGACCTTAAGTCTGCTTTTGTTATAGCTTCCTTAATCTCATCCAATCTGGCCGGATCAAACCATACTCTATTCTCTCCAACTTTCATGAGTTGTGCACTTATCCTTCTTTGACTTGATAGGTTCATTTTTATTCCTTTTTCTCCAGTATTTTCTTTTGTTCAATCTTTTCTTTTTTCTCTTTCTCTTCCAGGTTTTCTGTCTTTTTTTCCTTACTCTTTTCCTCAGCCTTTTTCAAAGCCTCTTCTTTAGATTTCTTTTTCTTCTCTTGCTTCTTTTTCAGCTCTTCCTTTTTCTTTGAGAGCCTTTCTTCGACCTGCTTTATAAAGTTTTCTGGTTGTTTTTCATTTAGTATAGTGAGCTTAAGTTTCAATGCTTCTTTAAGTATGGCTATTTTCTTTTTGATTCCAACCTTGCTGGAAATAATAACGCCATCTGTTTTTGGATTTACTACCTCTAAACCTTTTGGGTTCTCTACTCTTACCTCCTTCAATCCTGAGGGGTGTAATCCCCTTACTTCTTTAGGTGAAGAATATGCTGGTGAAGGTTGTACTCTTTTTCCACCGAATTTTCTTCTTATCTTTGAGTGCATACCTTTAGGTTGTCTCCATTTTTTTGCCAACCTTTTTACTCTTTGAGCATCCTGCCTAAGGAAATTTGGCTTCCTTTTCTTTATAGCTTTCCTTAGTTCTAATTTTTCTTTCATCTTATGCCCCCATCTCCTTTCCTGCCTTGTTTGTAATCCAAATACCATCTTGGAAAACTCTTCGATCTCTATTTGAAATATGTGTACTCCTTTCTAAATTCGCGGCTGTCTGACCAGCAGATTCCTTGTTTACTGAACTAACCTTTACTGTGTCACCATCTACCTCTACTTTAACACCTGGAAGAATCTTTGCTTTTCTTGGAATCTTCTCCCCAAATAGGTTCTTGACGACAACGACATCCCCTTCTACCTTAACAGTCATAGGGAAGTGACTTGAACAAATCTTCAATTCATATAAAAATTCTTCCTGTACACCTTTAAACATGTTGTTTACGTGGGCAGTTAATGTGTTAATCATCCTTTTCTGCCTCTTTGTGAATCTTTTTGGAGAGAGAATAATCTTTCCTTCTTCAATTTTTATTTCGACTGAGGGATCATGCAAACTTTTACTAATCTCACCTTTAGGCCCTTTAACGACTAGCTCATCTCCAAGTTCTACCTGGATTCCTTCTGGAATACCAATTTTCCTTATCAGTCTACTTTCTGGAATCATCTTCAATAAACATAAGCCAGTAGCTTTCCTCCTATGCCTTTTTCTTTTGCCTCTATATGTGTCATTATGCCTTGTGATGTTGAAACTAAGAGTAATCCGAAATCCTTTGCAGGAAGGTACCTCTTTTCAAACTTCTCAAAACCATCTTTGTTAATGGAGAATCTTGGTTTTACAACTCCACATTTATTTATTGCACCAAGCAAGTTTATCTTAAGGATTCCCCCTCTTCCATCTTCTATCTTTTCATAAGCCCCGATGTACTTGTGATCTTTCATAATATCTAATATCTTAGTAATTACTTTAGATACGGGTTTTGCTGTACAAAACTCTCTTCCTACTCTCTCTGCATTAATTACATTTGACAATACAGCTGCTAATATATCATTCATTCCCATTTTTATTTCCTCAACTATATTTCCTAAATCCTAATTTCTGTGCATGATCCCTAAAGCACTGCCTACATATGCCTAAGTTATATTTTTGTATGTGCCCGCCTATCCTTCCACAAATTTTGCAAGGCCTAAGGTTAACTCCTGTTGTCTTCTTCTTAGGGGCATTATGCTTCTTGAATTTCTTAAGCTTAACCGGTTTATGTTTAAGCTGTTTGAACACTTTTTTGTAACTTCCTGCTGTCATAATTATTCACCTTCATTAAATTTTACATTGAAACTTTTCGTAAGGAATTGCTTAGTTTCTTCCCTTGAGATTCTATGCCTCTGAGGGATCTTCTTTGATCTTATGTGTCTGTTTTTTATCCTGAATCCAGCCCTCTGTAAGGTCACAGCAACTTCAAGACCGATTATACCTATGCTAGCATCATACTCGATTCCAGGAATATCAATGTACTCTTTTATGCCAAAAGCAAAATTACCATCCTTGCCAATTTTACGTTCAGGGATTACGTTTTCTACAGCAATTATAAGAGTCTTAAGCACTTCCTCTGCCTTCTTTCCTCGAAGCGTAACTTTTGTACCGATTGCTAGGCCAGGCCTGAGACTCCACGTAGGAATTCTCTTCTTTGTCTTGGTCTCTACTGGGTCTTCCCCAGTCACAGCCTTAAGCAATTTTTTAGCTTTCTCTAACTCTGGTCCGGGTTTCCCTGTACCTATATTAAGCGTGATCTTCTCTATCCTAATCTTTTTCATGGGATTCATTTTTCTGGTAGTGAGATGACGGGTTTTTGTTTACCTATAACAAATGCATACTCTTTCTTGGTTTCCAATAGGTGGCCATCCTCTCCTTTGAAAACTATAATGTCTGGTTGTTTGCCTTTAAAGACCTTCACGCTATCTATGGTTCCTAAAGATGATACCTTCTTACCACTTTCTAAGTAAACTAGCATACCTTTCTCGAATTTGAGATGATCCTTAACTTTGTCCTTTACAAGATCAATTACAACAGTGTCACCAACTTTATATGTATCTTTCTTTACAAGTAAGTTTGTTCCGTCACTTAAATTAATTTGAACAACTTTGTTTTTCAGTATAGTCTTATCGACAATCTTGCTAGGTTTCAAAATGGCTTCTGCATCTGAAATCTTATGAAATATTATTTTTCCTTTTGGATTCATCAAAACCCTGTAATTCTCTTTTAATACACCAATCTGGATTACGTCCATAAGGCCAACAGAGTATTTTAGGTCTGTCTTTACCTTTCCATTAACTTTCAATTTCCTTGAGTTAAGTACTTTCTTTGCTTCTGCTGAAGTCTTGACAAGCTTTAACATCTCCTTAAGGACTAAACTTATAGGCATACTTGTAGCCAAGCTATGAGAGCCTGGGTTTGGTTTAGTAATAAATTTGATTCCCTTTCTCTTAATAGGCCATGTCTTTGGCGCATTCAATCTTGATAAGTGTCTCTTGACCATATTTTTACTCCTTCTTCTTTTCTATTTTCTTTTCTTCGGTTTTCTTAGTCTTTTTGCTTAGATTTTCTTTCCTTTTTCTATCATCTAAGTTAAGTTCAATAATCATAAGATTACTTGAGTTTAAAGGATATTGACTCTTAGTCCCATCCTTTTTTACATGCTCGATGCCTTCTATGTAAACTTTAAGATTTTTTAGATCAATTCTTGATACCTTGCCTGTTTTCTTCCTGAACTGGCCTCTCATGACCCTTACCTTATCATTTTTTCTTAAGGATGTATTCCTTTTACCAGATGTTGCTCTAAGCTCCTTTGATAGGATACTAATCATAGATTTTCGTTGAATATGTAATGGAGAATTGTATGAATATTTCCTCTGCTTCCTAGGTTGAATGCTTCTCTTCCATGTTTTTGACCATACTGTTTTCATCTTTTACACCACAATGCTTGCAACTTTTGAAATTCCTGGCCACCTTTCAGTGGCTTCCTTAGCTATAGGCCCTTTAAAGATTGTTCCCTTTGGGTTTCCTTTCTCATCCTTGAGTACAACTGCTGAATTATCTGAAAACTTTATTCTTGTGCCATCTGGCCTTCTGTATTCTTTCTTTTGTCTCACTATAACTGCTGGAACAACTTTTTTTCTCATATCAGCCTTTCCTTTCAGTACTGAAACTACCACCATATCGCCAATTCCTGCAGAAGATAACCTTCTTCTTACTGTATTTCCACCCTTTACTCCGATTATCTTGACTACCTTAGCTCCTGAGTTATCACAGGTGTCCATCGTCGTACCTATCGGCAACGCTCTCGTAATACTAGCTTTTATAGCTTTCATTTTATCTTCTCAACAATTATGAAACTTTTTGTTTTACTTATAGGCCTAGATTCCATCAATTTGACATGGTCTCCTTTCTGAGCATTTATACAAGGAGGGTTGTGAGCCTTTATCCTGCTCTTTCTCTTTTCATACCGTTCATATTTTGGAATATAGAAAGATCTAGACCATTCTACCCTAACTGTCCCGTGAGTATCTCCACCAATCACTAACCCAGTGAAGGTTCTCCCTCTCAGTACAGCTTGCCCGTGGAATGGACAATTTTTATCCTCACATTTATCTTTAGGAGGGGACACGTCCAGTCCTGCATTCTTTGCCTTTTGATTTTTTTTCTTCATTTTTTGATCCTCTCTTCAGAGCGCCCGATAAGAGCATCCCCGGATATCTCTAATGTTTTCCCTTCAGTTTTTAGCTGGAATGTCGTTCCCTTTTTAAGGATTTTCTTTATTCCAACATTTTCTTTGAACACAAGGGCATTCCTTGTCTCATCAATGATGGTACCTTTTTTTCCTATAAGGGACTTGTTCTTTGCAGCGACAACCCTCAACTCCAAACCAATCAGCTCATGTTTGGTTATATTCTGAGGTATTTTTTTCATCTTTCTTGTGTTCTAATTGTCTCTGCAGGAAATCCCAGTTCTATAAGGTATCCTTTGACTTTTCTTATGTGCTTGCCTTGCAGCTCAACCTGACCGTCCTTTGCTGTTCCTCCACAAGCAAACTTTGACTTAAGTTTTTTTGCGAGGTCTTTGAGATTTATGCTTTTCTCATCGATACCTGTCACGATAGTTGTTAATTTGCCAAATTTTCGCTTGACAAGCTTGATAACTATTTGCTGTGCTTCTTTTGCAATCGTTTCACAAACACAAAGGTCCTTTGGTAAGCCACATTTTGGGCATATCTCACTCATTGCTTTTTTTCATCCTCCTTTTGGGTTTTTTCTGTGATTATTGTAAGCATCCTTACGATTTCTTTTTTTAATTGTTTAATTCTTCCTGGATTCTCTAAAGCTGTACCTGTTGAACGCTGAGTATTGATCTTTACCAATTCTTTCTTTAGCTCCTTCATTTTACTTGCGAGCTGTTCAATACTTAAATTCCTTAGTTCATTCCTTTTTGACTTCTTCATCTTTCTCAACGTCCTCTACAGGTTCCTCTTTTTTTGTAACCTTCTTTTTTACAACTTTTTTCTTCGTCACTTTCTTTTTTGTTACCTTTTTCTCTTTAGACTTTTCTTTTTCCTTTTTTTCCTTCGGAGAGTCTTCCTTAGGAGCTTTCTCTTCTTTCTTCTTAGTAGGAGCTTTTTTCACAGGCTTCTTCTCTTCTACTTTTTCCTCTTTGGACTCTTCTGCCTTTTCCCCTTCTATAGGGAGTGCTTCTTCCTTAATTTCTTCAATATTAATTACTGGTTCAGGTTCCTTGACAACCATCTTATCTGGTAGTTCTATATCGGGAGTCATTATCTTAACCTTTATTCCAATAGACCCAGACTTAAGATTAGCAACGCTTAAGCCTTTTGAAAGTTTTGACATTGCAATATCTCCAGATTTCTTCAGATAACCAGCATAAAATCTCCAACTCCTTGCCCTTGCACTAGGAACACCTCTACCACCTATCACAATCTCAGCCCCAAGGGCACCAGCGTCTATAATCCTCTGAAGAGTTTTATAACCTACAGATTTGAATCTCTTTGGGCCAAACCTCTCCAATACATTTACTATCTGTTCTGCAATTGTCTGACCATCTAAATCTGGGTTCCTTACTTCTTCAACCTCAATCTGAGGATTCTCCATCTTAAACCTTTGTTTAAGATGCATTGTTAGAGCCCTTATTGTCTCGCCCTTCTTTCCAACAATCAACCCGGGCCTTGAAGTATATATCACTATCTTCTCACCTAAAGGAGTCTTTTTCAATTCAAAGTAACTGTACTTACCTTTCCCTACCTTTTCAGATATGAACTTCTGAACTTGGAATTCCTTTAGTTTCTCCGATACAAATTTTCTCTCTATCATTTTTTATCTTCTTTCCCCTTTTCTTTTGGCTGCTGTTTCTTAGGTGCAGTTTCCTTCAGCTTCTCCTCTACTTTAGGAGCTTTTTCTTTAGGTACTTCCTTTTTCTCTACCTTTGGCTTCTCTTCAGGAGCTTTTTCCTTAGGTGCTTCCTTAATCTCTTTCGGAAGAATCTTTTCCTTTACAGGTTTTGCAGTCTTATTTTGAGGCTTCTGTTCGAGCTCTTCCACAACAATTTTTAAATTCGTCCTTTTCATCTGCCTTCTTCTCTGCCTACCATACCTCCATTGCGATGAACCTTTATTTGCTATGATTTCACTTATGAATAGTGCTTCGGTATCAAGCCCTTTGTTCTGGGCATTCATCTCAGCTGACTTAAGCAACTTTAAAACTTCGGTTACGGCCTTGATAGGATATCTTCCTGCAGCAATATCTCCCTTTTTGTGGCCAACATCCCTGTTGAATCTCTTAAAAGGTACTGCGATCTTCATTTTCCTAACTTCTTCCAATTTAGCTTTTGCTTTGGAGACATTCTGCCCTCTAATCATGCTACTTATCTCAATAGTATGTTTCGTTGAGATCGGAAGTTCCTTTCCCATTGCCATTGCTGAATGTTCTTGTTTTGTCATTTTTATTTAACCGATACGGATGCGCTAGACTTAGTTGCCCCAATTCCTGGTGCATTATGTCCTACACGATTTCTTGTTAATGTAAATTCCCCTAAGTAATGTCCTACCATTTCAAGCCTGATTTCAACATCTGTAAATGACTTGCCTTGGTGGATCTGAATCCTTGAGCCAACCATACTCGGAATTACAATCATATTTCTACAATGGGTCTTCACAGGCTTTTTCCTTTTGCCTTCAGTATGCCTCTTAAGTTGCTCAAGCAACTTCTTTTGAGGTTCTGTAAAGCCCCTTGCCAAAGTCCTTCTTTGTCTAGCGGGAAGCAAAGCGATGAAATCATTTAAATTCATCTTCTTCAGTTCATCAACGGTTTTTCCACGATAAGTATATTCTTTTGCCATTTTCTAAAATTACCTCTTCCTTCCTGTCCTCTTTGCCCTTATCAAACCCACATTCCTTCCAGGTGGTGCGAATCTAGGAGCTGTCTTAGGCTTACCAACATGCCTACCCCTTCCTGAACCAAACGGATGGTCTACAGCATTCATAGCTACTCCTGACGTTCTTGGATAAAGCTTGTTTTTGGCTCTCTTTGCATGCATCTTCTTACCAGCCTTAAGGAAAGGCTTTTCTTTTCTACCCCCACCAGCAACCGTACCAATGATTGCCCTGCACAGATTACTTACTACTTTCTGCTTCTTGGATGGAAGTTTTAATGTGACTTTATCTCCCACATGGGATATGACTTTCGCTCCTGTGCCACAGCCCTTGACCAACTTACCGCCATCTCCAGGCCTTACCTCGATATTATAAACTACTGTCCCTTCTGGAATACTCTGGAGTGGCAAAGTATTACCAATTTGTACTGGGGCCAACTTTCCAGAAGCTACGATGTCTTTTATTTTCACTTTCTCTGGAGCAGACATCAAAATAGTTTCCTGATTTTCGAACAGGACCTTAGCTAATGGTGCTGTGTGTCCTGGACAGTGTAACAAGTCTACAATCTTTCCATATATAACTCCCTGCTTCTCTATATCATCATAAGATCTTAGTTTTATAGCACCTTTAAAGCGGTGACTAGGTGAAATGTAAGTGTGAGTTCCTCTTCCACGCCGTTGTGTAATTAGTCGTTTTCCCATTTTACATCAGTCCAAGTTCAGTTGCTACATCCATAGCTGGTGTGTCCGGTGATAAAGAAAGATATGCTTTCTTCTTTCCGCCAGGCATGATCATAGTATTTACTTTCTTTACCTTGATCTTATATAACTCTTCAGCAGCTTTTTTTATTTGAGGTTTTGTAGCTTTCCTCTCGACTATGAAAACAAGCTTATTCTCAGCTTGCATTATCCTTACTGACTTTTCAGTCGCAATAGGGTGGCTAAGTATTTGTCCTGGTTCTTTCTTCATTTTTTAGCCTCCACTTTTTTCTTAGTAACCTTTTTTTCTTCCTTAAGTTTACCTGTGAATAAGTTCTCCTTCTGCATCCTCTCCAATGCAGATTTTGTCCAAAGAGTTAGCCTTCCTGGCATCGTACCAGGAGCAAGAAGCTCTG
This sequence comes from Candidatus Woesearchaeota archaeon, assembly GCA_964621125.1. GTDB lineage: Archaea > Nanobdellota > Nanobdellia > SCGC-AAA011-G17 > GW2011-AR17 > CAZUKZ01. Next base: position 7,583 of record CAZUKZ010000030.1, on the reverse strand, counting down.
TGTTTAATGAATCTACTATGACAATATCAATTCCAGGAAGATTCTGTGCAGAGCGCAGCAATGGACAATCTTTTGAAACTACAAACAAAGGACCCTTTTTCCTTCGGTATCTTCTCCCCCTCATTTTTCCTTTTCCTGCCCTAATTTTCTTTTCACTAGATCTCACAAGCTCTTTCTCAAGACCCAATTTAATCATAATGTCCTTAACATCTTTAGTCCTGTTTAATTCTTCCAATTTATGTTCAACCACTAGTGGTACAGTATCTACCAAATGTCCCCTTGACAATACAAGTTCCTTCATGGTTGTTGCGGCAATTGCTGACCTTATAGCCTTTCTCTTTTCCTTGATATTAATTTTTTGCTCCCAAACTTTTTCAGCCTTAGGCGGATGAGCCCTTCTTCCACTAACTGTACCAGGATTAAATGCTCCTACGTTATGAAATTGAGTCCCCCTTCTCGTCATGGTCTTCCTCTGGATTCTTGAAATACCCTTACCATAACAACCCCTGTATTGCCTTCTCCTCTTAGGAAGCTTTGCAGAAGGCCTCTTTCCAGCATCTTCAAAAGCACCGTAAGGCTGTCTCTTATGACTTTGTATAGCAAGGACTGCTCTCTTGATAAGGTCAGGTCTAAAAGGTTCTCCAAACTGTTCTGGTAACTCTACTGTTCCCATACCTTTTCCTTCTAAACTTTTTATTTCTGCTTTCATCTTACATTCCTTGCTTTGAGGCCTGACTTACATGAGTAACTTCAGGCAATTGTGATTTAAATTTAGGAGGTTGCCTTATTGGGGCGGTCATTGTTACTGCCCTTTTTGCTGCTCCAGGAACCGATCCCTTAATTAGTATGTAATCGTTCTTTACCAAACCATACCGGACGAAACCACCTTTTGGGTTAACCTCGTCAGGATTATTACCTATTAAAACTGCGGTTTTATTATAATCCGTTCTCAGATTATAACCCGTCTTACCTGCATGTGCTACCCTATACATTATTTTTCCCTGGCTTCTCCAATCTCCTAGAGTTCCAGGACCCCTCTTTGTCTTTTCTGATTTATGCTGCCTTATCTTGACACCAAATCTCTTGACTGGACCTTGTGTCCCTTTACCTTTTGTTATTGAATGAATATCAACCAACTCACCAGGCTTGATTATATCAGCTATGGCTATATCCTTATCTAGAAGGGACTCAGCATATTCTTGCTTTGCCTTCATATCCTTACCACCAATGCCTAACTCCACCAAATCTGGTTTCTTCTTACCTATACATGTCTTTTTTGGAACAGTATAAACAACTAGTTTAAGATCATCAAAAGCTTCAGGGGGTGAATTATCGTTTTTGCAAGGCTTTATTTTCCTCACCAGCTCTTTATCAGTCTTCTTTGAGAATATCTCAGATATGACTTCAAGTCCCTCAGGGGTCTGTTTGTAGAATCTTATTGAATATACTTTAAGAGGTGGGCATTCAATTACAGTTGCCGGCTCCGATATTTCCTCGCCTTTTGTTAAAGAGTTAGGATTATTATCTTTTATGAAATAGTGGGTCATGCCAACCTTGTACCCAACAAAACCAAGAAGCTTTGTATCTTTTGTTATAGGCCAAGACCTTACTTTAGGAGCTGCCTTTTTAGAGCGCTTTCTAGGCCAAAACTGCATACTTCCACGCCTTGGATGATGTTTTTTTACCATTTTTTATTTAAAGACCCCCAAAATTTTGCTTATTATAAGCTAATAAGCCTTATTTTAGGTATCTGTGTGTGAAACTTCAGTTTGTTTATAAAACTTTCGTAAAATAAAAAAGAATATTATATTTATTAAAATTTTATTTTAAAAACATCGATTATTTGCTCCATTTATACTAAAGGGATTAAATCATTACTTAAAACTCTCAACCAACTAAAAACAGAAACTTTTATAAAGATAAGCTTTATTCTGGCATTTAAATCATTGGAGGTTTAATAAAATGGTCAAAGGAAAAGTTATATTACCCGCAGCAGCAATGGAAAAATTACTAAAAAAAGCCGGAGCTGCACGTGTATCAGCCGATGCAAAAGAAAAAATGAGGGAAGTCCTTGAAGAGATTGCAGAGGAAATAGGCGAAAAAGCAATAAGAATGGCAAAACATGCAGGTAGGAAGACAATCAAGGCTGCTGACATAAAAGAAGCTACAAAGTGATTTCTTTTTTTATATATTTTTAAAATGACATCGCGCCAATACGACATAATCCTGAATAACGCAGATGATGCGCTTGATCTACTAGGGTTGCTAGAGATTAAATTAGTGAGTGAAGAAGAGAAACGCGTCTTTAAAGAATTTTTTGGAGCAATATATTCTGCGAATAATTTAAAAGAAGGCAAAAGGACGACTCCAACAGCAATCCAAACATTGAAGGACTTGTATTGTGATATACTCCCAACTATTGTCTTTCATGATACTCCTTCTGGTAAACTAAAACATATCAGAGGAAGAAAGTTTAGGAACCGAGTAGCTGCAGCGATAAATGAGATTTACACCAACTAAGTCTCAAAATTATATTTTTTTTCTGTTTCTTTTCCATCAAGTTCTATAATTCTTTTAATTATACCCTTCCTTATCCCATGTGTTCTTGCCTTTACAGCATCATCCTTATACTCATCTGGTATAATTATATCTGTTATATGGAGAATGTGCCTAATCTTAACTTCCTTAAAGTCTTGTTCAAAATCAAAAGCGAACTCGTCTAAGAGACTTAATGGCAACGTGACAGAACAAAAGTTTGGCTTAATCTTCCCTCCGGGCTTAGGCAGACTCTTGCCAGATTTCAACTTGAAGTCGCCAGCCTTAATGTTTAATAAGAAAAATTGAAACTTAAATTTTTCGTAAAGCTCTTTCAGACTGTCTGGAGAAAGAGTAGTATCCAGTTCGGCAGTATACAACTTTCCTCGCTTAGAATATTTTACGATTTCACAAGGCACATCATTTTCACAATCGTATCTCGCCACAATCTTTCCCTTTACTTCAGCTTCCTCCTGAAGGTTATCCGTAATTATTTGAACCATCATGTTTGCTAAGTCTGCACTACATTTAATCATTAATTTCTTACCCTTCTTTATTGAAAGCAAAAACCGTTCGTACTCGCCCCTGCCAAACCTTATAAAACTATTATGGGTCTCTTCATCGAACTTGCCCCCTATAATCTTTCCTAGAAAATTCATTTTTTTGCCTCCTTCTCCAAGTCATCCATATCTATCTTTCCTTCATCTCTTTTAGTGTATGATGGGTCGTTGAATACGCTATAAAGCAATCTCTCCACAACTTTTAGTCTTATATTAAGCAATTTGATTTCCTTTTCCATGTCAAGTTTCCTCCTTATCTTCTCCCTTTCCTCTTTGTTCGTTGCCATGATTATGTAAAGGCGAATGTTCTTGAAGAGATCTACGAAAATTGTCTTTAGTACAGCTATGACCAAACCAACAACCCCGCCTATGAGATATTTCAGCAATCTCAATATCAAAGAGGGCTTCTTATTCTTTTTCATAATCCAACCTCTTAAGCTCTATAGATATCGCTTTCTCATTAACTCTTATATAATTAGGACAAAGTATGTAAGGGTAACCTTTGTTCTGACAGTATTCTATCACATCTGGGTCGAATTTTACGATAACATTAATGCCCCTCTTATCCTTGTGTAAAAGGTCAAACTTCTTCAAATCTTTCTTGACCTTTTCTGCCCTCTCAATCATTTTCTTAACTATGTCTTTTTTTATAAGGGGTAAGATCTCCTTGTAAAAAGAAGGATGTACCTTAATCATAGACAAGGCCTCTGAAGCCTTATCGAAAAACTCTGGTTTGTTTGTAGAAATGAAACCACCATAGTTGTTGTTTATAGGTTTCCATTTTCCAAAGCTCGCCAGGATCATATCAGAATATTTGCCGTTGCACAATTTTGAATCTCCTAAAGCTCCAGATACATCCTCAATCAGTAGGCAATTGTTCTTATGACAGATCTTTGCTATCTTCTTCATCGGCTGTTCAGCAAAATAACCTGCAAAAGAAGTCACAATAAAAGCTGAAGCGTTCTTTGTGTGTTCCTTCAAGTCCCCTAAATCTACTATGCCGTAATCAGTCTTTATCTCCTTGACATTGAAATTGAAAAAGTGAGGGTATTTTTTATAGGATATCCAACCACCTTGGTCAGGAATTAAAAAGTGAGGTTTAGGGTTGAGCTTTTTTGCAATACACATTGCTGTGAAAATTGCACTATTGCCTCTATCGGTCGCCCTAATGTACTTGTGTTTTGTAAGCTTTTTCACCCTCTTGGCAAACTGTTCCTGATGCTTGTTATCTGTATCAGCCATATCTCTATCTAGAGAACTAGTCAATTATAAATGTTTGGTTTATAGACTGTTAAATACTATACCAAGACATAATCTCTAATTTTATATTCTTAAATTTGATTTAGGGACGTAAATTCTATGATTTTCTCTTTTTTATCCAAAAGTAGGTTATTAGGGCTGCAAGTAATAGAATGATTATAGCAAAAATAGTTGGCCAGAGTGTTAGTTTTTCAGGCGTTACTTCTTTTTCTTTGATAGTTATGTTTGTTTTAGGAAGACTTTTTTCATTAGCAATCTTTATTAATCTAAGGAATTCTTCTTTATCACAATCTTGCTTGCAATTGTTTTTATTTTCGTTTACATCACAAAACCCATTCTGGTTGCATGTTGCATATTGGGATAAGTCAATTGTAAAAACTAAACGGTTGTCTTTGTTGTAGATATTCATTGTTTTAGCGTAGCTTTGGTAAGGGAAGCTAAGCTTTAGAGGAACTTTTTTTACGACTGTATCGTATACTGTTGTTGAAAAATTCAAAGAGTATGTTTGTGATGAGTTGAATGCATAGATTTTAGCTGTGTGTCCCCCATGCTGTATGAGATTATCTGGACCAGTTGCAACTAAATTAATTTCATTAAGTGAGAAAGTTTTTGATGATGTATTATAAGTCATCCCAACACTGTAGTATATGTCAGCTAGAGCCAAACAAGAATTAATAAGGAATAATAAGAGTATTATTTTTATTATTTTCATTAGCGGTACCTCGAGAATCTTTCGTGAATATAATTAGAACTAAAACTATTGAATTCTGAACCAAAAATTGGCATTTGATATTTCATTATTGAGTTATAGCTCGGGCGATAAAAATCTGCACAATTATAGTCTTCACCACAATCTCCCCCACAACCCTGATATTTGTCTGTACGAAATTTTTTAAGCGCTTCAGCCCTTGTTTCTACACAATTAATCCCAGTTCCAGGATTTCTTTCCCCAAGGATATCCGAATAATATTCGTCATCTAACCCACCAAAGGAATGACCCATTTCATGTGCTAATGTTAAGCTTTGTGACAATAATTCATTTGACATTTGTATATAACCGGACCTGTAGGCATACGATCTAAAATTGCCCCCTGATAAAGTTATAACTGAATCAGCATGATTACATAATTGTTCCTTAATCTTTAATATCTTATCTATTGATGGCTCACTAGCTGTAAGCTTTTTTAATTTTTTATTTGAAGTAATAAGAGAAAGTACACCCCCTCCATCCTTGTCCCTTGGTAATTCTCCCGGTTTGAAAGATAAACTATAAATATTAATTTTATGTCTAATCCTGCTAAAAGCTTTTACTTTCAATGCTCTTTCTACATACTTGTTAATATGATTAATTAAAGCCATGTGATTACTAAATCCATCCCCAACAACCAATACATCATACTTATACTTACTTGAACCCTTTATATCATGAGGTTTACATCCCACTCCCGTTTGTACACAAATATTACTGACGCATTTTTCAATATTCGAGTAGCACTTCACCCAAGGACAGACTCTTACACCTATCCCTGATAATGTTTCCTTTCCATCAACCTTACACACCTTCTTTTTAGTATCACAATCTAAAATGTGTTTTTTGCTGTAGAAATAGAGAGGCATCTTGAAAGACAAGTCAAAATCGTACCACTGCGTCACGATAGGGTTTTCTTTTGTATCAGGAACAATCTTGATTTCTTTATTTTTTATCCATAATGTATCTCCGAGTAATTCAAATGAGACTTTAATAACAGAATTCCTACTAAGGGACTTAATATTAATATTTTTAATCGCCGGTTTATTCCCACCTAGAGAAGATTTATCCTTTTGAAATAAATGTAATTTGACAGGCATATCATTACGCCAAAAATTAATAGCAACATTGTCACCTTTCACTCTAATACAATTGAAGTATTTTGGATGGCATTTGTAGTATCCGTTATCACTATAAAATCGGACTTTCCCCTTTTCTAACAATAGCATTCTTTCAGATTTTTGGGTCCCTAAAACGATCCTTTCATCTTTCCTTCTAGGTAGGTCTACAACTTCCACAGTCACGCCAGATCCTTGAGTTATCATGAAATCTGTACCAAAAACCTTTTTCTCGTGAGGCTTGAATTTTTCTTCATATCGAACGAAACCTTTTTTTCCCAATCCTGCATGCTTAAATTTTACTCCACCTATTTCTGTACTAATCTTATCCCATTCAAAAGGTAGAACTAGAATGGTCAGATCTGCACGTTTTTTAGGAGGTACTCTCCCAATCAATTGTTTAATAGTCTGATTCTTCCAAGTCTCTTTATGATTTTTGTCAAGGACGATTGCTTTGTGCGGACCTTGAAGACTAAAGTACGCCCTCTGTTTTCCTTTTTTATCTTGGATAATTTTCAAGTAAGTTCTTGATTTATGAGAAGATGATTTTATCCTTACCCCATTCTGTTCAATTACTGCCCTTGTACCATCCGCTTCTACTGTTAAGACTTTGACACCATTTCCTAATTTATTTACATAAAATTTGAGTTGAGGAGCAGTAAATACTAAGTTTTCAGGGGCATACTCAAATTGGGCATACTTCCCTTTTAACATTTCATATGTTAATGTTTTCCAACCACCAAATTCATAAAAAGCCTTACCGTGAGCTATTACCCCTATTGCTTTAGAATCAAGTTTCAACCCTAAAGCCCTTCCTGTATCCCTCCGCCCCCCTGAATAAATGTTTCCTATGCTATTGGCAAATCTTACATTCCTTTTAGTTTCAAATACGTCCAAATCTATAAGGTTTTTGAATTCTGTAGAATTATACTTCACACTTCTTGTACCTTCTGTAATGGCCGTATAACTATAAGCGGTAACACCATTTATTAAAAGAATGGCTAAAATTACCCAAATTAGAACCTTAAGCTTCATCTTCGTCTGTAAAAGGTTCCCCTTCCTCCATTATAGATTTAAGAATATTATTTGTCTCATTTTCTAATCTAAGTATATCATCTTCACTGAAATTAACTAACTCTTCTGTTTTTTCCTCAAATAACTCATCAAGGACGCTAGTGCTGTCCTGAACTTTTACTTTAGGCTTTATCCCTAGACCAAAGTTAAACGATAGTTCTGATCCATGTATCAAAGTCTGGTTGAATTTTAGGAAGTACACTAATGTATCATTGACAGTTATGGGACTCAATACATAATTCTTATTGAAAGCCATCATGTTCATTTGGTCAAAAGAAATAGAATCTT
>CAZUKZ010000029.1:0-16211 GCA_964621125.1 Candidatus Woesearchaeota archaeon | reverse complement strand
TTTGACCAACTTAGGCCTAATCTCTCCCCAAATTCAAAACCATTCTACAGAGCCAAATAGACTTACCGTTTAAATAACACCCTTTTTGGGTATTGTACCAATTTTTATGATAACAACTTAATTTACTCATCATACCTTGACGGTTAATTTTCATTGTAAAACTGCTTCCAAAACTAGTCCAACTATCAGGTTTCATTAATTCTCTCCCCTTAAAAAATGTTTTAATGGAATCTGGAATTAAAACAAGTTTATTCCCACCCTTATTAATTATAACTTTCACACTTGATCGTAAATTGTTAGGGACTTTACCAATACTATAAAAATAATCTTCCCCTTTAAAGTCAGCAGTCATAGAGTCTCTTGGCAATAATCGCACGTCAAGTCCATTAAGATATAAACAAGACCTAGAATGACAGGATTTATATTCTCTTAAATTTTTTGTTAAGCGCAAGGTAATAGGGTTCTGATCTCCTCGAATTCTAACCAATTCCTTCCCATGATCATAAATTGAATAAAATAATTCCCCATTTAAATGTGACATAATCCAACAAGATTTAGAACAACCATATATTTTTGTTTTATAAGCGACCCTTAAACTATTACCCAAACTACTATCTTTAGTTGAGCTTAATGGATGAGAAAACTCTAATTTTGCTTGCTTCCCATAATAATTTACACCTCCACCAAAAGATATACCTCCAATCTGAGAATTTTTGTTCAAAGATAAAACATCAACATCTATTTCTGAATGAGGTTTATCAAAAGAAATTTTATGAACTTTTATGGATTGAGCAAAAAAGGACTCTGATTTCTTATTTATTGTTTTAGAGATGTTAGCACTTTTTTCACGAATTGTTAAATAGTCTTTTTTTCCATACCAACTTTTTTTATCATAACTTCTTTCATATTCTTCACTAGTTTTCCTATAGTAATTATAAGTTATAGTCAAAGCTACCTTAGAAGCTAAACCTGGCACCCTTTTTACTTTTATAGAAAAGTCGTCCATTAAAACTTCTCGAGGTTTTCTACCAGATTGAAGTAAGTTAATATCCACAGTTTTGGATTTTCGATTTTCAGTAAGTTTTATAACAAAAAAATCGTTTTCTATTCTATATCTATTAAGTTTAAGAGTTCCTTTCCGAGTTTCAAGATATTTATAAGAAAAGAAGTTGCCGTCGTTAACTTGTATTTCAAATGGGTGAGACTTAACTACATGTACATTACCAGAGATTTTACCGATTAAACGGTCACTTTTATCTTCATTTTCAGGTTTTATAAAACTTAGATTTAAACTACCATCCCTATTGGGTTGAATATCATATTTACCTTGAAAATCACTAGGGTTATAAGTAGTAGTGTACTTGCCTTTAATTGTGATAGGTGCTGCTATTACAATACCAGAAAATAATATAAGTAACAAAAAGAAAATCATGACCTTCCCTATTAATTTTATTGGTACCATTTATCTCCCTGAATATTTCATTCCAATATTATAGACTAAAGTTACATTATTAAATTTCATATTATTGAATATCATTGAATAAAAAGTTGTATTATCAATTGTTTCAACACCCAGAGTATAATTACCTTGAGTTCCTAATACTACATCAAGCAATCCATCATTTTTGTTTAAAAATTTAGATTGTATAGTTTTTAGTTCAGAATGTAGGCTCAAAAAATTAATTGGAAACTTAACAAAAAACTGGTCTACTTTTCTTGAACCATTACCTACAAAAACTCGCCATTTAACATTAGCTTCAATAACATTATTCTTAATCTGAATTTCACTCTTAGGTTCCTTTTCACTGAAATTATATTCGGATATAGCTGAACAACGAGGTAAACCAAAACTTATGAAAAATTCTAGTTCATCTTCAATGTAATCAATTGTTTCAAATTTAACTTTTTCATTAACTTTGTAAACTTGAACAAGGTAGTGATAAAATAATTCTGTGTTATTTGGATTTATATAAAACCTCCCCCCCTGCCCTACCCACAATAAAAGCCCTTCTTCCAGCTTTTGCTTTATACAACCTTGAACAAGACCTTTGGCTTTAGATGCCTCAATAGACAAAGCTGATTCTTCCTGTAAGCCTACCTTTTGTGTCAGACTGGATATCTCTGACCTGAGGGAAAACACTAATGCAAAGATAACTACAATGATAATCCCTATGATTAAGAAAAATGTTATCTGACCCCTCTTTTCCATAATACTATAATTAAAGAGAATTTCTATAAAAAGGTTTGGGAATTATTAGTATTAATCAAATAAAGATCCATTAAAGATATTTCAAAAGAAAAGCTTAGATTTATAAATATTACTTATTTTCATCCCCCTATGGCAGTCATTGTAAGATACGGAGAAATAGCTTTGAAAGGCAAAAACCGAGGAGATTTTGAAAGAAGGTTAGTAAAAAATATGAAGAAATGCCTAGAAGAAAATAATATAGAATTCAACAGTATAAAGCGTTTCTCTGGAAGGATACTTATAGATACAGAAAATGAGTGCAAATGCTTAAGCAGGATTTTCGGTATCCACTCATTCAGTTTAGCTCAAGAGCTTCAATTGGATTTAAACAAGATAAAGGAAACAGCATTAGAATATTATAAGCAAGGAACATTCAGAATAAGCACGCAAAGGGTTGAAAAGCTCTTAAAGAATTCCAACGAGATAAACATGGAAGTTGGAGCATACGTTGTAGAGAAGACTAAGGCCAAGGTCAAACTAAAAGATCCTGGTACTAACATCTTCATAGAGATATTCAACAAGCATGCTTATATTTTCAATAGTAAAATAAAAGGCCCAGGAGGACTGCCTGTTGGAATAGAAGGGCAAGTAGCAGTTTTATTAGAAAATAAGGATTCTATAGAAGCAGCATTGCTCATGATGAAAAGAGGATGCGAAGTAATTTTAATTAAAATTAAAGACATAGACTATTCTAAACTTAAAGATTATTCTTACGGCACTAAACTACAAGTCGCAGAATCTGTTCCAAAGTACGTTGATGCCATAGTAACTTCAGAAACATTGGATAATTTAAAAGAAAGAAATCTAGGAAAGCCCATATTAAGACCTTTGATAGCAAAATGAGAATCAAGTTTATTACATTCGGATGCAGCAATAACCGAGCAGAATCAGAAATGATGGCTGGACTGCTAAAAAAAGCGAGACACAATATTGTAGAAAAAGAAGAAGATCTTGCCATAATCAATGTTTGCTCTGTGAAAGGTCCAAGTTTGAATAAAGGTCTAAGAGAGTTAAAGAAAGCCAAAACAAAGGTAATAGTCACAGGCTGCATACCTCCAGATGGGATCACGATAATAAGAGAAATAAACCCAAAAGCATCCATAGTGGATACCCATAACCTCAAGAAAATTGTAGATGTTGTTGATTGTACATCAAACAATGAAATTATTGAACTTGTAGGCAAAACTGGTGAAGTAAAATCCTGTATCCCTAGGTTTCGCCTTAATCCAATCATAGGTATCCTACCAATAAGTTCCGGTTGCACTTCTTCCTGTGTATACTGTATAACTAAACTGATAAAAGGAGATTTAGTCTCATATCCAATCGAAGACCTTGTTAAGGAATTTACATCATTTGTCAAGGATGGATGTAAGGAAATGTGGATAACTGCGCAAGATACGGGAAATTATGGGGAAGACATAAATTCCTCATTACCTGAACTCCTATCCAAATTATTGGAAGTAGAAGGGAATTTTAAGATAAGGCTTGGTATGATTAATCCAAATTTTGTGCTTAAATATTTAGATGAACTCACCAAACTGTTCAACCATCCAAAGATGTTTCGTTTTATTCATATCCCAGTCCAATCAGGATCAAACAAAATCCTTAAACTTATGGGGAGGAAATACGGAATTAAAGACTATATTGAGGTCGTTCAAACCTTAAAAGAAAACGTACCTAAGATCACTATAGCTACAGATATAATAGCAGGATTCCCAACCGAGAGTGAGAATGATTTCAAAGAATCTATAAAGTTAATCAAAGAGACAAGACCGGACATCATTAACTTCTCGCGTTTCTGGCCGCATCCAAAGACCCCTGCATCAAAAATGAAGCAAGTGTCAACAAACAAAGCTAAGAAAAGGTCAAAAGAACTCAAAGAATTATTCGAGAAAATTTCTTTAGAAAATAACAAAAAGTGGATCGGATGGAAGGGGGATGTCCTTATAGATGAAAAAGGGAAAGATAGATCATCACTAGGACGTAATTTCGCTTACAAACCAATCGTCATAAAAGGAAATTATAATATTGGAAAAATAGTCAAAAAAGAAATAAAAAAAGTTAGTGTGTTCAATCTTAGAGATAATTAAAACGTTGTTCGGGCTGTTGGTTCTCTTGTGGTTGTTGTACTGGCTCTTCACTAGGAACACTAAACTGAGGATCTTCTTGAGGTTTGGCCTCTTCCGTCATCTGCTCTGCTTCTTTTACTTCTTCCTCTGTCTCAGGGGCAGTAGCTTCTTCAACAGCACTAGCTTCCACCTTTGATCCGCAGTTTGAACAGAACTTTGTCCCTTCGTCAAATGCTTCACCACAATTTTTACATGCCATATCTTCAACACCTTCCTCAAATTTTGTACCGCAAGCATGGCAATAGGTATCTTCTTCTCTCACTTCTGCTCCACACTCACATTGTACTGCTTCAGGCTGAGGCATTTCTGATCCGCACATCCTGCAATAAACATCTCCTTTTTCGGGTGTAAACCCACATTGTTCGCAATCCATTTTAGGCTAAAAACAGAACTCAAAGAATATAAACATATTGTAACTGAAAAATAAAGATTAGATCCCCCATATTACAACTACAGATTTTTGACCTAAAAGAAGATCACCTGTGGATGTATATATTTAACGAATACCCAAACCCTACCCTACGATTTCCCTTAAGAATATCTTAAAATCGAGCATCTTTCCAGCAAACTCAGGATTCAGATCCAAGGTGACTTCTTCAGAATCAATTTCACAAACATGAGCTTTCAACACACCTTTACGTGTCCTTAGCACAAGGTTAGATCCTAACTCCACATCTACTCCTTGTCTCTCAATGAAACTTCTGGGAATCTTCCTAACCCTTTCCTCCTTATACAACCCATAACCTTTATGCGGTGGAACAATAATCTCTTTTACATCCCCCTCTTTCATCCCAAGCAAGGCCTCCTCAAATCCCGGCAGCATTTCTCCTTTGCCAACTTCAAATTTTAAGCTTGAATATTCTCTCTTATCGCTAAATATCTCAGCTTCCCGAGCCTCTTCTTCCATAGAAGTATCAAAAACAAGTCCTTCAGATTTAGCTATATAATCCACCCTCACGACACTCCCTTCCTTTACAGAATTATATAATTCTTTTGTTTTAGTTAATTCCATTTTAAAATAAGAAAAAATCAGATGTTCTTCAGAGCATCTGCGCCGTCTTGCATTTTGTCCCATGCTAAGTCAAATAAGTTATTCATAGCTGAAGCGAAAAAAGGCGTTGTAACCCATATCCCTGCATCATAACTCTTATGAACATCTTTATCCTGCATAAGCATAAACATTATTTGGTTACCATCAACAACACAGAATCTTGAATCAAGCCTATCAAGATGCTTAACATCAGCAAATTCCATCAACTCTCTTGCTGCTGCTGCAGATTCTTTTGTAATCGGCGCTGCAACTTTGACTTTTACCCCTTTCTTACTCAAATTTTTGAGCACAGGTTTCAAAGATTCACACTTCCTTACAAGCCCTTTTGCGCTTGTTATCAATGTAACATCAGACTTCGCTTTCTTCAACATGGTCTCCATGTGTGAATATATATTGTTCCTCCCCCTTACTGAACCGGAAAGTTCGCTAGGCTCAACTGTATCTATGCCATGCTTATGGAGTGTCTGAAGTTCATCAAGAAGATCCGTCCCCTTAAGTCCATTCAGCATTTTCACATTAGCCTCAGCGTTCTTCTTGACAAGTTTTTTTGCCCTCTCGACAACTTCTCCTGGATCAACAGCAATGTACTGTATAGGCTTACCAAGTTTCATCACAATAAATCCTTTCTTTTCCAAACTTTCAAGGACATCGTATGCCCTTGACCTAGGTACGTCGCTTATCTCGCTTAACTCTCCTGCAGTTGATACACCACGTGAGAGAAGAGCAGTCCAAATCTTAACCTCATAAAGATTCAAGCTAAAATATTGTCTGAGTTTATTCAAAAATTCTTCTTTAACAATCATTTATAATCTCCCTCCTTCAGGGAATCACCCTTTCTTTTTACACCAGTAAAGAGTTTGCTACGATTACTGAGTAAATAATAATTCAGTAAGCAAACTGATATATAAACATTACTGTTTTCAAATACAAACTTTCATTTTCTCTGATGATCGTAAATTCTTTCGATATCCTTTATTGAATTTATATCCGACAAACCCTTCTCTTCCCTCAACCTGATGACTCTTGGAAAACGTAAAGCATATCCAGAATTGTAAGTTGGACTCTTCTGTATCTCTTCATACTTTACTTCAACAATGACTTGGGGATTTATTTTTACAGTTTTTCCAGTAGTTTTAGTTATCAAAGGTTTCAACATCTTAGTTAATTCATCAAACGATACACCTTCCTCAGATTTCTCCTTTATTCCAGTCCCAACTTTCCCAATCCTCAAAAACTCACCACCCTTCCTACAGGCCAACGTAAAACTACTTAACCACTTTCCCCTTTTCCCTTCCCCCCACTCTGCCCCGATTATCACAAGATCTAATGTTTCTAAGACTGGCTTGATTTTCATGCCATACCCAACCCTCCTTCCAGGCTTGTACATCCCATCAAGCTTTTTCAACATTATCCCTTCATTCCCTAATGCTAACGATTTTTCATAAAATCTTTCCAGTTTTTTCTCATCTCCGGTAACCAACCCCTCAACAAGTTCAATCTTCCCTTTTTGTTTCTTGATTATTCCAGAAAGTCTTTTTTTCCTTTCCTTCAAAGGCTTGTTCAATATATTCTCACCATTGATTATCATAACATCAAATACTTCAACAACAACAGGTAGTTCCTTAACTAGTTTATGGATATCATACTTTCTTCTTATTCTCTGTGATATGAATTGGAATGGCTTGAACCTCCCAGTCTTTGGATCCAAACCCATGATCTCACAATCTATTATAAAATTGTTGGCCTTGACATTATTCTTTACTATCTCTACAACATCCGGAAACTGATTAGTAACATCATCAAGCCTACGAGTAAACAATTTTATCTCTCCCCTAGATGTCTTATGCACTTGCATCCTGAACCCGTCGTATTTATATTCAGCAACCAATGGGGTCCCTAACACCTCTAATCCTTCTTTCATGTCTTGAGCTTTAATATAAAGCATAACCTTAATTGGCTTCCCTGGCTTAAGCGTTATTTCTTTAAGGCCCTTAAGGCTCTTCTCTTTCAGTGCCCTTGCCACAATTCCAAAATCAGTTGCTAAGTCGTAAGCATGTTGCACCAATCCAAGTATATAATCATAGACCTTTCTTGCATTTTTTTCCTCATCAACCACTACCACATCATACTTCTCTAGATTTTTTAAATCCTCCACACTTTGAACTTTTAAAACTTTCCAATTATTAATAACCTTCTTTATTTCATCTTTAAATTTAACATTAAGCTTTTCACCGCACTCTAGACATTTCACAGACTTCGGATTCAAAGTACTACATTTTTCACAGCTAAAGAATATTCCTATGACTTTAGGCAAATAAGCCCACACTAACCCATCTCTCAAAACACCTTCCCCAACCCCTGTCCTCAATTCTTCCAACACGGTCCGCACTATATACTTAGATTCTGATGGGGATGCAGTAGCTAATAGTTCAACAATTAAATTGACTTTTCTATCTACAGTCCCTTTACCTTCCATCTCAGCTAACGCCTTGATATTAGTTATAACTTTCTCTACAGTTAGCTCTTTTGAGAAAGATGCCAATGTATGGTGTCTCTTGTTTTCAACAAGCTCTTCAGCAACCATCCCCAAACCCCCCATCCTTGCCCAAAGCTTCTCCACCTTGACAGTAGACTCACCAGTAGCTTTAGCTACCGCTTTTACAAGAAGTTTAGAACTCATCCCTATTCTCCTTTCATCCCATGCCGGAAAGACTCTTCCTTGCAATAGGTAAACAACATCCGATAACTCCTTGTCTGGAGTCTTAAGAAGCAATTCAGCTATGATAAATGTTTTCTCAAGCCTTTTTGTTGTCTTTTCAAGCCTTTCATAGAATTCAGCTAAGGTCTTGTATTCCATGGAAAATTATAAATACTCAGGGGCTTTTAAAATTTTTGATTAAGATGGAACTTAAGGAAACCATTAAAGGAAGACGAAGTATAAGAAAATTTTCTTCTAAGAATGTTTCTAGGGAAACTATTGCAGAGATTATAAATGTAGCAAGGTATGCTCCTTCCGCAGGCAACACTCAAAATTGGATGACTATTGTAGTGACAGATGAAGAAAAGAGAAAAGCCATAGCTACTGCTTGTTTAGAACAAAATTGGATGAACACTGCCCCTGTCTTATTAGTCATATGCAATAAGTTCAAGAAAGTTGTTAACCTTTATGGCAAACTAGGCAAAATGTTCAGCATCCAGGATTGTGCAGTTTTCGCTACTAATATTATGTTACTTTCAGTAGAAAAAAAGTTAGGGACATGCTGGGTTGGAGCTTTTGATAATGAAGCCATTTCTAGAATACTTGACATTCCTGAGAATGCGGATCCAGAGATAATACTAGCCCTGGGCCATCCTCTCGATTCTCCTAAAGGTGTAGGTATGAGAGAATCTATACAAGATTTAGTGTTCTTCGAGAAGTGGGGAAGTAGGAAAGCCAAGGATAAGAAAAAAAGTATTGTAAAAGAAATTGCTGAAACTCCTGCCAAGGTTAAGGAAGTAAGTTCCAAGATCTCATCGCTACCCTCTTCTGTTATAGATTTTATTAAAAAGAAAAAGTCTTGATTGGGTAGAAGAGCTAGAGTAAACCTACAAATCAACCTTTCCTCAACTTTGCAGTCAAGGTATACGAAGACGGAGCATTAAAGCTATCTCCACCCAAGATCCTATGGTTAAACATGACAGAATTCCTACTTGGCCGGATAGCTAACTCACACTTGTTTCTGTTTCTCACGGTACATTTACCACCGCAACCAATATTAGAAAATTTTGTCCACGAAAGACTAGAATCAACTAAAATAGGCAAAAGACCCATCTTATCCTTCCACCAACTCTTTGCTTGCCTTTTGGTAATAGGACAATTAGGGTATTGGTTGAAAAAATAGTTTTCTCTTGCACCATTAGGGATTATCTCAATATACTCATCACTCAGTTTTCCAAAACTATGCCCAAATTCATGCACTAAAGTTAGCCTAACATCTTTTGTTATTTTCATGCCAGGAGCGTCTGTAGAAGCTATACCTGCCCAGTCATCATCTTCACCCAAAACTAAAGCAGAAGCTCTGAACTTTTGATTAGATAACAACATAATATAAGATTTCTTAAAGTCAATAGAATATTTTTTACAGGAAGTGGCATAACCTACCATCCTTTCATAATCTGGCCCTACAAAAAGAGTTTGTGTTCCAGCATTGACATAATAAATATTAAATTTTTCAAAGTACTTATCAAATGGAGAGATTGTGAACAGACCAAAATTCCCAAATAAGAGATCGTTTATATCCCCTTCAAATTTGTTCATCAAACTCCCTCTAGAATAAGGAATATTTTTAAAATTTTCAGGATAAGTTCCAACTAAGATTATATTCCATGATCCTTTTTTGTTAGCATTGATAAAATGTTTCGAGCACTCAGATTTTTTAGTGCATTTCTCAAAGTTACAGAATTCCTTAGAACTACAATCAGAATCCTTTTTGCACTTTTTAGGATTTAACCCTGTAAACTTTTGATCATTATAATAACATCCTCTTTTTTTTCCTAGCCAATCCTTATGATAACACGACAAAGTATTATACTCCTTGTTTCTATAGATTTCTGTGATAAAACTGTTTTTGAAATTCACCCAATCCTCAGAAGTATTAGTTTTATTCCCAAAAGCATCCATAACTTCAAGCTTCTTAGAAACAATCTTAAGCTTTCTTTTGCTTTTCCCATCTACAATAAATATCTCAAAATGACCTAAAATACGGGGATTCAATGGATCTATTTCAATCAGCATATTATTGCTCAAGAGATCCATGCTTAATGGAGAAAGAGGCTTTATCTTTATCTTATTCCCACTTAATAATACACAGCTTGAAGATTGTACAAAGGACAAAGTTGCCTTTTTCTTAGCACAGTCCTCATACTCGGCTTTCTTTTCAGTAAAAAATAATCCTCCTTTGTTCAAACTAAGCAACTTACGTCCCTTATAATAGACAATTGTGTTCTTTCCAGAAAAATCATAATTTTTATTTCCTGACTTGAAATATACACTAATTATGTTCTTAGATGGCCTAATTAATTTAATAGGCATATCTCTCAATGAAAGAGTATTGTCAGCAGTGGAATAATAAGGTTCGTTAACAGCCTTTATTTTAGGGTTACCCATAGATAAGATTTCAGCACCAGGAGAAGTTAACTGCATTCTCTCCTCACTTTCTTCAGAGAAATAGGATACCTCAGACTTTCCTTCAAATCTAATTGTATTGAACATTCCATAAGCACTGAGGGGTTTGAACTTGCCAAATATGAATGAGTCAACTGTATCTTCCTTTGAAATAGCTGTCCTCGATATTGCAACATTGTTCAAAATGATAGATTGTATATCATTTGATAAGTTAGCAATTATATACGAAGGTATCTTAAGGTATGCTCCAGCTGATGTTGCAGGATTAAAGATATCAGCAAAATATTCAACAACTAAAGCTGGTTTAGATCCTTTCTTCTTCCATACGTTTGTTATTAGTTTTCCATGACTTACATTCACTAAAACCTGTTTGTTCTCTTTAGTGAACAATGTTAAGTTCATGACTGCATTCTTTCCAGAACCGGATTTCTTAAGAACCATAAATTTGTCTTTTAAGCTAAATATTAAAGAGCCAAACTTATTCCTACTCTCAAATTGACCGTCCCGAATCTCTACCTCAAAGGGATCCTTATTTACAACTTTCAGCTTTCCTGATAATAATCCTAGGCGTTCTTTATTTCCAAAACCCGCAAACCTTACCTCCAAAGACCCGTCTGAAGTCTCATTCAAATCAAGCTTACGGACAAAATCATCAGGATCATAGGTTGTAGGATAACTTCCAGAAGTTGTCTTGGTTGCTGCAAATGACAAAGAGACTAATAAAATCATCCATAGGATTAATAAAAATGCCTTCTTCATTTAGCTCCTCCAGGCTTGATAGCGATTATGAATTTGAGAGTTTCATTGTCTAACTTAACATTATTGAATTGCATGACATAAAAGGTTATGCCCTTTTGAGTTTCAATGGCAATACTATAATTCTTGGATTTGCCTTCCATCAACACATCAAATATATCTTTTTGCCCCGATGTGAATGATCTATAGGCAAGTTTTGCGTCATTATATGCTGACTGAAAAGCAATACTTTCTCTCACAATAAATTTTTCAATTTTTCTTGAATTGTTTTCACCGTAAAAAACATCCCAATTAAAGGTTACATCAACAGTATCTTTTAATACCTTCACTGAACTCTTAGGAGTTTTATAAATCAGTTTCAGACCTGAAGCATCAACACAACGAGGGACATGAAAATTCAGATAAAAAGGGATTTCATCCTCTATCTGCGATAGTTTAGGAAATCCAACCAAACCCCCCTTTTGATAGACCTCAACCTCATATGAATAGAAAAAGCTTGTTTCCTGATTTTTTAAGGGATACAATCTCCCCCCTTGATAAGATAAGACGTGCAACGCATCCATTAAAACCGATTTTATGCATTTTTCAACATTGGATTTGACTAGGCTTTCAGCATCTAACAAATCCTTTTCCTTTTTAAGAGAAAGTTTTGAAGCCATGTCTGAAATCTCAGATTGAAATACAATAACCAAAGCAAAGATAGAAACTATAACAATACCTATTATTATAAATAAAGTTACCTGCCCCTTTTTCATAAAACATAGAAAGAAAATCTAATTTAAAAAACTATTGTTTAAAGATCTCAAAAAAGAAATAGAAAGCCAATGCCCTTGATGGGCATTGGCAAGACTAAAGTGAGGGCATTTTGGGGGTGTTGCCCTAAACTATCTAATTAAATCTATACCCAACTCTTGGCTCATCTCCATGGCTTGCGTATTAAACTGTTTATTCAAGTCAGATTTGCCTAAGATATAAGGAGAATTCACACCTGTTACGATGGTCATAACCCTTAACTTCCCGCTCATATCATTACTTATCCTCGCACCCCAGATGACATTAGCATCTGCGTCCAAAGCTTCTGTTATGAGATCACCAGCCTTACTTACTTCATCCAACGTCAAGTCCGAACCACCAGTTACATGAATCAATGCACCGGAAGCTCCTTCATAGCTAACATCTAGAAGAGGATTTGTCAGTGCTCTCTTGACTGCTTCTTCAACCCTATGCTCTGAATCCGATTCCCCTATACCTATTACAGAGACATCTCCGTTTGCCATGATTGCCTTTACGTCAGCATAATCTAAGTTTACTAATGACGGTACAGCTATTATCTCTACAATTCCTTTAATCATCGTAGAAATAAGCTCGTTTGCAACTGCAAAAGCTTGTTGGATTGGTAAGTTTCCAGCAATCTGTACCAATCTATTATTGTCTATCACTATTACTGTATCTGACACATCTCTAAGCTGTTGCAATCCAAACTCTGCTTTATCTATTCTTGCTCTTTCTATATCAAACGGCATTGTTACTGTCCCAATAACGATAGCACCCATGTCTTTAGCAATTTGAGCAACGACTGGTGCTGAACCGGTACCGGTACCACCT
This sequence comes from Candidatus Woesearchaeota archaeon, assembly GCA_964621125.1. GTDB lineage: Archaea > Nanobdellota > Nanobdellia > SCGC-AAA011-G17 > GW2011-AR17 > CAZUKZ01. The sequence continues at coordinate 3,258 of CAZUKZ010000029.1, read as the reverse complement.
CCTAATCCCGCAGTTACGAAAACCATATCTGAATTCTTTAAGGCTTCTTTTAATTCTGAAATTTGTTCTTTTGCAGCTTCCCGCCCCCTTTCTGGAAAACCACCACAACCAAGTCCTCTGGTAAGGTCTCTTCCTATCAAAAGCTTTTTATCTGCTTCTACTAAGTCAAGATGTTGCTTATCTGTATTCAAGGCCAGTATCTCAGCTCCTTGAATACCTTTCTTGTATAACCAATTTGTAGCGTTTGTTCCCCCACCACCACACCCAACAACCTTAATGTTGGCCTGCCCAATCTGTACGTCCGATGCTTTACAATTTTCTGCCGTTTTTAGCGCACTTTCAACGATGAAATCCATTTTTTATCTTATCCCCCTCTTTTGGTATAGAGTTTTTTTAGTATTATACAGACTAGGATAATATATTCTTAACTACCACAATCTTTATTAACCTGCCATACATACTTTACTTTAGAAAACAAGTTCTGTCGCCAAACACGAACTTAAATTGTCCAATTAAATACTGTTCGCCAAAACAGTTGATCGCCCTGTTGATTTTAACTGCCCGGAAAAAATCAACGCAAATTCTATTTTTTTACTAGCCCAATTAAGTATTTAAAGATTTGGAGGAAAGAAACTATATTTTAAATTATACACCTCCTTACAATTCTCCAATAAAAGCCGGCCTAATGTGAGAATTTTAGTGTCACTCAAGATCTGAAAAAAACACTTTTACTACCCAAAAGAAAAAAGAGGAAGATATAAATATGATAAAAGCAAGATAAGTCTCTATGGTACTACCAACACCTGGAGATTATATCGAAATCAAAATCAAAGATAAAGTTCTCAAAGGCATATACATCGAAAGCCCAAATCCTAAAATTATTACACTTAAGCTGGATTCAGGCTATAATCTTGGCATTTCAAAAGGGAAAATAGAAAAAATCAAAGTAAAGAAGAAACCCAGAAAAAATAAGCTAAAAAAAATTACTATAAAGCCCAAAAAAGGATTAAAGACAGTCTCCATCCTACACACAGGAGGGACTATAGCTTCTAAAGTCGATTACACTACAGGAGCCGTAACATCTAGGTTTAAACCCGAAGAAATTATTTCTATGTTTCCAGAAATTCAAGAGATAACAAATATTCAATCAAAACTTATCCGCAACATGGCTTCTGATGATATGCGCTTCGCCCATTTCAATATAATTGCCAAAGAGATAGAGAAAGAAATTAAATCAGGAGTTGATGGGATCATAGTCACGCAAGGCACAGATAATTTACATTATACAGCTGCAGCATTATCATTCATCCTAGAATGCCTGCCCATTCCAGTTTTGGTTGTAGGGGCACAACGTTCTTCAGACCGGGGAAGTTCTGATGCAGCCATGAATCTTATAAGCGCATGCAAGTTCATTGCAGAAACTGATTTTGCAGAAGTGGCAACATGTATGCATAAGAACACTGACGATGACATATGTTCAATAATCCCTGGCACAAAAGTCAGAAAAATGCACACTTCAAGGAGAGATGCGTTTAAAGCAATCAATATAGAGCCATGGGCTGAAGTTGATTTCAGAAAACTCAAAGTAATTAAAATGAGGGATGGCTATTGTAAAAGGGAAAATAAAAAATTGAAATTAAAGCTTATTAAAGAGAACTTAAAGATAGGTCTAGCTGTCGCACACCCAAACATGTTCGTAAAAGAGCTTGAAGTCTATGAAAGTTTTGACGGACTGATTCTACAAGGTACAGGACTAGGCCACTTTCCCATTTCTAAGATAGACGAGTTCACTTTAGAGCATAAGAGAATCCTAAATAAAATCAAGAAACTTGCAAAAAAGATTCCTATAGTAATGTCACCCCAAACAATCTTTGGAAGGATTGATATGAATGTTTATTCCCCTGGAAGGACCATACAGGAAGCTGGTGTCATAGGAAATTACAGTGACATGACTCCAGAAACTGCATTTATTAAGTTAGCTTGGCTCCTTTCCAACCATAAGGGAAAAGTTAAAGAAATGATGGATAAAAATCTCAGAGGGGAGATTAGCTCAAGGACTTCTGCAAAAGGTTTTTTGGATGATTAGATTACAGCCTAGATTCTATAGAATTATTAGATGAATGGTTATCATCAGTAATATTAGAATCATTTAACTCCCTCATGATTCTACTTACTTGCCTAGGACAGTTGGATGTGTAGAAGTGTATCCCTTTAACCCCAAATTTTTGCAATTCTTCTACAGTTTTAATGGCATGCTCAAGACCAATTTGTCTTACAGCACTTTTATCTCCCCTATTTGCATATATCTGATTTAATAGTTCCTGTGGCATTCTAGACTCAAATGTCTTCCTCATAAACCGAAAATTATTATAGCTCGATATTGGCATGATTCCAGGTATTATTGGTGCTTCAATCCCCACCCCCCTAGCCCTTTCTACAAATTTGAAATAATATTCTGGTTTAAAGAATAGTTGAGTTATTACAAAATCTGCCCCTTGGTCCAACTTGAATTTCAAATGTTCTAAATCTTTTTTCCAATTAGGTCTCATTTCCTTATGAACTTCAGATAATCCAATACTTGTTGTGGAAAAAGAGTCAATTCCCCTTTACCTGTAAAGAGTACAGTTCCAACACCAGCATTTATTGCAGTGTTCAATGCTATATCTAGATTTTCCCAATCTACATTCTTGAAATAGAACATCCAATTATCTTTAGGAACCGTAGTCATATCTGACACACAATCAGGACATCTAGCATTACATGCTCTTGTTCCTCCGACAATACTTAAGGTTTGAGCGTTTTTAACTATCATATGGGTTTGTTTCAAAGACTTATTTATAAAATTTGCTCTTTTTTTGGATCAAAAATAGATACAAAAGACATATAAATAATACTTCCCATAATAGGAAGTAAAATGAAAAGCAAAGAAAATAGGATCTTAAGGCTTTTTTTCAATCATCCGACAAAACACTGGCATTTTTCAGAAATCTCGGAAAAAGTCCCTATTGTAGATAGCAAGCTTGATAAATGGTTAAAAAAATTTCAAAAGGAAAAGATAATATCAAGAATCAAGGAAAAAAAGAAGATGCCTTACTATATCAGCAACTATGAAAATCCTGCCTACCTTAGTAGCAAGAAATTGTTTGCTCTGAAAGAGCTTCATGACAATGGCCTTTTAAGTTACCTCCACTCAATTGACAAAGTAAAATGTATCATCCTCTTTGGCAGCTTTGCAATAGGTGACTGGCATGATGAGAG
>CAZUKZ010000028.1:0-16990 GCA_964621125.1 Candidatus Woesearchaeota archaeon | reverse complement strand
CTAGGACAGGTCAGAATATACTTTAAATGGATATGAAAGCAAAAATGATGGATCATCCTATAAAAGAGACTGAGAAGAGGCATAAAGATTGGAATCAAAGCAAGATTATGAAATCAGCATTTGCTCTTTCTATCTCTGCTATGAAATTCGGTATGCTTAATCATGATACTAATAAGAAAATTATTTTTGATATGAAGAAGGCTATGGATTTTGAGGGAGATACAGGTCCTTATGTTCAATATGCTCATGCCCGTTGCGCTTCTATATTGAATAAGGCAAATATCAAACTTAGTGATGATATTGATTTTAGTCTTCTTGATAATCCAGAAGAGAAGAAGTTAATCATAGAGTTAGGTAAATTTTCTGAGATTATAGAAACTGTTACAAGAGACTATAAACCATTTATACTATCTAGATATGTTCTTGGTTTAGCTCATATATTTAATGAATTCTATCACTCTTGTAAATGTATATCTGATGATAAGGATCTTACAAAAGCGAGACTATTACTTGTTTCATGTACAAAGCAGGTAATATCAAATTCTTTATACCTTCTAGGTATTGAAGCTCCAGAACAAATGTAGCGAAAGAGTTAAATAACAGTGTATAAATGGATATTTAGGTGATATAAATGCCAGTTATAGCTTTTAATTATAGTAGAATAAATGCAGCTAAATTAAAGGAGATTGATTCTCCTGTTAAGACAAAAACAGACGTAAAGCTAAAAGAGATAAAGAAAAAGAAATTGCCTGTAGGAAAGGTTTTAGAGATGCATTTTGAGTTTCGCATTGTCTATGACCCTAAAGTAGCAGAATTAGAACTTGGAGGGTATCTTTACTATTTGGATGATGAAAAGGTCCTTAATGAGATAGAGAAGGAATGGAAAAGTAAGAAAACCTTCAGCAGGCAGGATCTTATGACTTTATTGAAAAATACAGTCTTATTGAAGTGTAATATTGAAGCTTTATTAATAGCTAGGGATCTAGGGTTACCATCTCATATTAATTTACCAATGGTTGCTCCTGCACCCGCTAAGAAGGCTGTTAAGAAAAAATAAGTATTTTTTTCTTTTCTTTTATGTTTAATCAACGATAATCAACAGTTCTCAACATTATTTAATCGCTTAATCAACGATAATCAACAGTCTCTGTTACAACAATTCATTTAAACTCAAAAGAACTTCTTAATTTGAAGTGAGATTATGGGGGAGATTGAATTAAATATGGAAGAGAAGCTTAAATCATCTTTTTCTAGGGCTAGAGAGCACGTAAAATTGCTTGAAAATGAAATTAAAGCCAATAGAGAGTTTATTATTAAACAAAGCAAGCAAATTGAGTTCATTTTAAGGAAATTAGGCCGAATTAATAGAGAAAATAGCAAAACGAGGCTGATTTTAGACTCTTTAACTCACAATAGTTCCACTGGAAATGAGGGGGTCATCAACAATCATCAACAATCATCAACAACAATCAACAATCAACAATCAACAATGACCAACACTTCAACAACGCTTAATCAACAATCAACGCTTAATCAAAGAACTAATGATTTAAATGAGGATTTAGAAAATGAAGATGATTCAATAAAAGATAATGAAATAGGTTTTGTTGAGACTAATAAGACTATGGGAAAAGCTCTTAAGAAGGAAAATAAAGGTTTTATAGAGAATCCATTACCTTTAGGAGATATAAAGAAGGAGATAGAAAAAAGATTTATGGCATTAACAGATCGCGAATTTTCAGTTTTTATGGCCATATATCAGCTTGAAGAAGATTTTGGCGAAGTTACATATTCTAGTATCGCTAATGCTCTTCAAATTACAGAAATAACAGCTAGGTGCTATGTTAATAATCTCTTAAATAGGAATATCCCTATTGAAAAAAAGAGGCTTTTTAATCGTAAAGCTCAATTATCTATAAAAAAGGAATTTAAAGGTCTAAACCTCGCTAGTTCTCTCTTAAATTTACGAAATAAGGGCTCATTTCATACCCAAAAGAAGCTTATTGATAATTTTAATTGAAATTTTTGCTGGTCTGAACCCTCATTTTTCGGCTCTTTTATAAGTAATTGCGGAATTTTCGCGTAAGTTAATATATGTTTGAAGAAAATTCAATAAAGACTTCATAATTAATTATCTTTTCTTTTATTTATCTTTTCTTGATGTTAATAATGTGTTAATTACGCGTCGGAGACGTCTGCAACACGTCGGTAACGCGTCTATAGACGTCTGCAACACGTCGGTAACGTGTTACTAACGCTTTAAGTCTAAAAACAAAAAACTTATAAGTATCTATTGCAAAAGAATAAGTATGGTTTTTTCATTTTTTAGAAAACACAAAGAACATCATGAACTGAAACAGAAAGTTAATAAGATTAATCAGAGCTTAGGAGTTTCTTTTGGTAACATAAAAAATGATATGAAAAATATTAGTTCTTGGTTACACACATTCAAGGGCCATCATGATGATCATAAGAGTCAATTCAATCTAATTTCACATAGGTTAAGCAGATTAGAGAACTCTTTAGTTTCATTACAGGAGGTAGTAAGGCAATTAAATATTAAAGGAGAATTAGTTGCTCAAACTGAAAAAAAAATAGAAGAAGCTCAACCAGAAAAATTCGAAGAGGAATCCGATTCATTTAACAATTCAGTATGGGATAGTTTGACTGAGACTCAACAAAAGATATGTTGGAAATTGGCCATGCTACAAAAAGAACTTCCTGATCAATGGATTAGCCTTAAATATTTGGCTCAGGAACTTTATCCTGAAAGAGATTATAATCAAGTAAGGTCTACTATTTCGCAATTTATTAGTGCTTTAGAAGAGTTAGGCTTTGTTAAAAGACGAAGGAAGGGTAAACAGGCTTATGTATTTTCCTCTAAGAAGAATCCTTGTAGTAAGGGGAAAAAGAAAATTAAAGCTACAATTAAAACAAAAAATTAGCTTACTTTTTCTTGAATATTTTTTTAAATGCATTTGAATTTCTTACAAGTGGGTGGGTTAAGACTAAAAGCCATAGCATAAAAAGTATAACTAAGGAATTACCAACTAACCCTACATTGTTCTTTATGACATATAAGCTATAGTATATCAGTACATAGCTGGCCAAAGTAGAAATTAATGCATATATTAAATCACTTCTTTTCATAATAGTTCCTTGATTTTGTTCTTTTTAAACATTTTGAATTATATATCATTTCACAATTTAATTGTAAATTCCTCTCTTTTAACTTTCATCCCCACTTCTAAAAATTCTAATAAAAGATTGAAAGTTTTAGGCATACTTCTGTAGTAGAAGTTATCTTGGCCTAATGGGTAAATTCCTTTACACTTTTCCCAATTTCTGAATAATCTTAAAGATAAACTTGATGGGAGGGCATAACTTAGTATTAACTTTCTTTTGCTAAATGATTCTAATTTGATGAATTGCTTTTGGCCTAGTATATATTTTCTTTTTCTTCCTAATATATATAATTTAATTGAATTAACTTTTTTTGCTCTGAAACCAGGATTATATAACATGAGGTGAAAATTAAAGAACATATTGAATTCTGGAAACCCTTCAATATTTTCTTCGCTTTTTGTTGATTTTCTAAAATCATGTTCGATTTTATAAATTTTCAAATAAACATCTTTCCTTGCCTTTTCTTTTAAGAATAATGTATGCAATAGGCCGATGACAAGAAAAAGGCAACCTAATAATATATAAATAAAAAATTCCATGCTGTTGTGAAGTACTTTAGATTTAAATCATTTGTTAAGTTTATTTCATATTTTTGCTTATTTTGTTGTTTAGGGTATTCTTGTGAGTAAAATACTCTGTTCTGTAACAAATGTTCGTATAATATTCATTAGACGAACGTTTTAGGGGTGATTTTATAAAAAGAAATAAGAAATAATTAAATGATTTAATCAGGAAGAACTAATTTCCCATTTACATAGTTCACACCGTATTCTCTGACGAGTTTGTAAGGAGGGCTGTCATGTTTGCCATCAATGATTGATGCTCCTGGTAAGAATGACATCTCATTTCGACTTGACCAGTAGTCTGCTTCAACGACAGCTTGTTCGACCCTTGATAAGTTTTGGGCCCTTTGCATCTCTTGCCAATTTTCTTGAACTTGTTGTTGAGTAAATTCTTCTGCTCCCCATGGTGGATGTCTGAAGACCCAGGGCGTCATATGGAACCTCACGGCATTCAATAAACACTCTTTCACGTATTTTTCTTCTAAGGGGAATTGTTCTAGCCATTTTGCTTCTAGATATCCATGTGTGTAATCTGTTTTGTCAGTCCAAGGTATACCATTTTTACAGCAGTCATGTAATATAAATGCAGCATAGGCTATATCAAATTCAGTTTGTGAGAATTGTGCTCTTTCTGCAAATTGTTTTATGATGACTAGTCCTTTTTTAACATGCCTCACTAATCCTCCTTTTCCATTGTCTTCTGCAGGATGGTTTTTGCCTGATGAGCAGCAAGGAGCTATATAGAACTCTGGATCAACGTTATCTAGGGCTAATTCTGTGAATTCTCTAATATTGGGATCTTGTATGTCTTTTAATTGTTCTTCAAATGTGTTTGGTACTTCCATAATTTGAGAAACTTAATGGTGGATTATAAATATTATGGATGTGAAAATTATTAATATTTGATTAAATTTTTTAGGCATAAGTTAAGCCCAATACTTCAATTATTTCTTAAAACTTTTAATCTTTCTTTTAAAGAATATGCTTTTGAAAATTTGTTGGAAATTTTCTTTGAAAATTTTATACTCATTTTTACCTTCTTTTGTTAGCTCATACATTCTTTTCCTTCCTATTTTTTTATGGGTGACTAATTTCTTTTTTCTTAGATATTTGAGAGCAGGATAGATTGTTCCAGGCGTGAGCTTTGATCCTTTCTTTGAACCTATAATTTCGGCTAAATCATCTCCACAAAGCTTCATTCCGTTTAATTCATGGAGTATTTGAAAGGTAAGAAACCCTTTCATGTTAAGGTATTTGAGTTTTTCCATGTAATTAATGAGGGGTTTTTTGTTTATAAAAATTTATATTGTATAAGCTATATATTTTATGTCAAATATATTGTATTTGCTATTAATATGATAACCTATATATAGTAAATCATATAAATGCACTCAAAATTCAAGATTAAAACTTTTAATCAAAACTTAAAAATTAATTATGCCCTAATTTGCTTCTTGACTTTCTCAATTCTAGATAAAGTAGTCCCTGAAAATGTAACACTTTTACTATCAGCTTCCTCAAGCAGCGTTAGAAAATCCTTTTCAGCTTGCTTCAAATCATAGAAGAGGCTTAGATATGAATTTGGAGAATTATGCATCTTTTTCTTATATTCTTCTATTTTGCTCATAGCCTTCTCTATTTTCTTTTGCATAACACTTTCAGGAGTAATAACCTTTTTCCCTTCCTCTTTTTTGTTCATATCAGGGAATGTAGGTTCTATTGGCCTTCTAACTAATTTTGGTCTCTCTTTTAGGCTTTCAAGCCTGTCTCTTACAGAAACTACTTCTTCTCTTGGTGTGGATGTCACGCCAGTCATTTTCTCAAGTCTATCTTTAACAGACCCAGCTTCAACTCTTTTTTCTTTAAAAGCCATAGGGATTCCTAGGTCTTCATTAACTTCTTTCCTAGCTTTTAATTCCACAAACCCATCATCATCTTTATGGCCCCAGTCTTTTGTTTCCTTTGATAAGAATTTCTTAAACATTTTCAACTAATGTAATAAAACCTTTAATATAAGGATTTCGTTACCACAGCACCATTATAACCTATCCAACGGGCTTCTTCAAGTCAGTCAAAAGATTTCCGACTTAGTCGGACATGGTATTAAATAGTAAAAAAAGTCATGCTTTAGAGATAGAGGTGAATTAATTATGAAGAATGAATTAATAATATTAGAAGCGGAAATTACAGATAGGATTTATAATTTAAGAGGTATGCAGGTGATGTTAGATAGTGATTTAGCGATACTTTATGAAGTTTCAACAAAGGCTTTAAATCAGGCTGTTAAAAGAAATATTGCAAGATTTCCTTCTGATTTCATGTTTCAGTTAACTGAAGAAGAGAAAATGAAGCTGGTCACAAATTGTGACCACCTCCAAAAATTAAAGTATGCTTCTCAATTACCTTTTGCTTTCACAGAGCATGGGGTGACAGCTCTCTCGGGGATATTGAAAAGCAAGAAAGCTTCAGAGATTAATATTAAAATTATAAGGGCTTTTGTTGCTATGAGAAGGTTTATTAACAAAAATGCTGGGATTTTTAATAGAATAGATGTTATAGAACAAAAACAACTCAAATATCAAGTTGAAACAAATGATAAATTTGATAAAGTATTTGAGGCCATTGAAAATAAAAAAATCATTAAGAAACAAGGGATATTCTTCGAGGGTCAAATATTTGATGCTTATAATTTTATTTCAAATATTATTCGTTCTGCTAAAAAGTCAATAATTTTAATCGATAATTACATAGATGATTCAGTTCTGACCTTATTTTCAAAAAGGAAAAAATGTATTAAAGTAAAAATTTATACTAAGAATATTACAAAACAATTAATCTTGGATTTAGATAAGTACAATGCCCAATATCCTTCAGTGTCTGTAAAAAAACTTAATTTATCTCATGATAGATTTTTAATCATTGATGGTAAAGAAATTTATCATATAGGGGCTTCATTAAAAGATTTAGGCAAAAAATGGTTTGCTTTTTCTAAATTTGATGCAAATGCTTTAAACTTATTGGAGAAATTAAAATAACATTATAACCTATCCAACGGGCTTTTTATTTTCTTCAATTGCTCCTTTGAAACTTGGGTGTAAAACTGTGTAGTCTGAAGATTCGAGTGTGCAAGCAATTCCTGGATTAATCTTATATCAATCCCGTCATCCAATAAATGTGTTGCAAAAGCATGCCGCAATCCATGGCAGTAAACTCTTTTTTTGATATTAGTTTTTTTCGCAATTCTCTCAATAACTCTTTCTATTGCTCTGACAGTTATTGCTCCGTCATCTCCCGGAAAGACGTAACCCTTGTCCCTATGTCTCAGATATTCCTTAAGATCTTCAACTAACTGTTCGGACAAGATAAAAAATCTATCTTTTCCTCCCTTCCCCTTTTTCAGTAACCCGGTTTTCTCTTCTAAATTTAAGTCCTCAATTTTCAAATTAGCACACTCAGAAACTCTTAATCCTCCAGCATACATGAACTCTATTAGTAGTTTATTCCTTAATGTTTTGGAACTGTCTATTAGTTTCCTCACTTCTTCCCTTGTTAAAACATCAGGTATTTTCCTGTGTATTTTAGGCGTTTTGATATCAACCATAATTTTTTTCTTCAATATTCCATCATAGAAAAATTTTAACGCAGATCTTACCAACGCCACAGACCCTGAATCATATTTGCCATCAGATATGAGATAGGCAAGATACTCTTTCACATCACTTTCCTTCATTGATTTAGGATCTTTGTTTTTGAACTCTAAAAACTTCTGATTAAAGAATTTATACATCTTAACGGTTTTAGAACTCTTCCCTTGAATCTTTAATTCAGTTTCAATAAGTTGCATTACTTCTTTTGTATCCATACTATTATACGAACACTTTGAACTTATAATTTTGTTGTTTTTTGTAAGTATTACTTTATCTTACTTTTTTCGCAAAATATTTAAGTAAAATTCTGTTATTGCTATAAATGGCTTTATTGGATGTAGTATTGGAAGAGGGTTTAACTTGTGCTCATCTTCTCAAGAAAAATGCCCATCATATCCTATTGGGCAGTGAAGAGATTGAATTTGATAAGACTTTACCCACAGTTTCTTTACTGCATGGTTATTTTATAGGAAAAAAATCTATGCGGGGCTTGGATGACTATTTAACTTCTCAGGGTTACAATGCGTTAAGGGCATCTTATCCTTACTGGCAAAATCTTAAAAAAATTGAAGAGATTCTTATACCTCAGGCTAGGGGATTATGTGATAAGGCTGGGAGGAAAATTAGTTTGGTTGGCCATAGTCAAGGGGGGTTGGTTGCTAGAGGGATTGCCCAAAAGTGTCCAGAATTGGTGGATAAGGTAATATCTTTAGGATCTCCTCACCAGGGCACATGGATTGCAACACTTAACTGTATAGTTCCTAGTGCAAGGCAGATGATGCCTAATAGCTCCTATTTGAGGGAATTGAATAGTATACCTTTACCTCCAGAAGTTGAGTTTTATTGCATTTACACTCCTTACGATGAGATGGTTTATCCTGCTGGGAATGCAATGATGCCTCATTTCCAATTAAATGTTGATAATATTAAAATTAAGGATGTTGGGCACATTGGGTTGATAGGGAAAAAGGTGCAGCCGTTGATTTCTGATCTGTTGAGGATGTGATTGTTACTACTTGATAGAAGGGGAAGTTATAAATAGTATTGTTGTCTATATAAATGTAGAATTTGGGGGAATTATGAGATTTTGGCCTTTTAATAGGAAAGATGATTCAGTGGTAAGTCATGGGTTTGACTCTAAGTTGGATAATCTATACGGTAAAGATGCTGAGGTTGGAGGTAATAGTTTATACCGTCCTCATTGTATTCTAACAAAATATATAGTAAAAGAAAGTTTTGTTTACATTCCTGATATAATCAGATGTGTGGACGCGAACGGAAAAGTGTTTGAAGAATATAAGGGTCTTCATGTCATGGAAGATATATTTAGGCGTGATATAGGATTAGACAATTTTGGCACCTATCAAGGTGCACTTCATTGTGAACAGTTAGGGATACAATCTCCAAGTATAGCCTTACTTTGGAATATCATAGCTTGGGCTTATCGCAATAAAACTGACAATTCAGCTGGAGGAAAATTGTTTTTAAAGTTTTTACGTGATCATGAAAGATATGTGACAAACACTATTACTCAATGGAAAAAAGGAGAAGGGAAAATCATACATTATCCTCCTGGTAATGATTTTTTTGAGGATAATATGGAGAGGCAGGTAAATCGAGGTTTAAGAAAAGAATATAAAATTAATTCAAAAGATTATTTGGGTTTGCGGATTGAAAATATATTTGATAATAACAAATTTGCCAAAGATATTATGAACATAACTGGTTTAGAGGATCCTGAAATATTGATAGATTTGGAAAAGGGTTTTGGCAAGGGAATATCTTTTTCATTACCTTCTGTTGAGTGGAGAGATGATTGTACAGATGGTACAGTTCTTGAAAACACCCACAGTATGTTCCGTGTCATATTGGGAAGGGGTATTTCTAGTTATGGTGTACTCCGTGGTGTGACAACTAACATTTAGGTAAGGAGACAAGCTACTTAACAATCCACTAAACTTACCATAAACCCATATGTTTATAATAAAATAAGGTTTCAGTCTCTAATATGTATAAGATAAAACAGGTTCCTGAAGATTTCATAGTAAAAGAAAAGCTGAACCTCAATATAAAAGAGTCTGGAGACTATATATACTTCATATTAAAAAAGAAGAACTGGACAACGGTCAAAGCAATTCAATCTATAGCTGAAAGGTTCAAGATAAACATACAGCAATTATCTGTTGCAGGTATGAAAGATTCTAATGCGGTGACAACCCAACATGTCTCAGGCCATAACATAGATAAAAAAGACCTAACCAGAATAAAGATAAAAGATATTTCACTTATATACCTAGGCTACGGAGATAAAAGGATAGGCTTAGGTACTACAAAATGCAACAATTTTAAGATAATCGTAAGGAACTTAGACAAGCCCCTCAATCATGTAGGTAAAATAATCTTTCCCAACTATTTTGGGAAGCAGAGGTTTGGTGGAGAATTCCGCCCAAATACTCATATAATTGGTAAGTATTTGATAGAAGAGGATTATGAGAATGCTTTAAAGCAGTTTATAGGCAAGGCTTTTTCAACTGAAACCGGGGACCAAGTTCCAGCCAGAAAATTTGCAGATAGGAATTGGGGAAAATGGGAATTGATATTAAACAAGTTTCCTAAATACTTAAGGAATGAATGTAAGGTCCTATCTTTCCTGATGAAAAACCCTCGGGACTTCAAAAAGGCCTTTTCTGTTCTCCCCAAACAGATTTCTACTTTGTTTGTTCATGCCTACGAGAGTAAACTGTGGAACAAGGAGCTGTCTAAGTTTATTCTTGAAGAATTTAATAAAATAAAAACAGTGGATACGTTGCCCTTTCCTTTAAATTATGATAAGAATTCTACAAACCCTAACATACCTTTAGGCGAGAAAAAAATTGTACGTAAAGCCTTCATTGAGACAAAAGTCAAGGTTCATAATGAAGAGAAGGACGACCTGAACAATGGTAAGTTCAAACAGTTAATTGAGTTTTCTTTGCCGCCAGGTTCTTACGCTACGATTTTGTTGAACCAGCTTTATGTTCTGTAATCGTTAATTTATCCCAGTCTTCTCCTATAACAATGGGTTGTAAGGCTAAAAGTTCTTCTTTATAGCTCATTTTTTGAGGAACTTCATTAAGTAAGAATATAGGAATTTTCTTATGGAACGCAAAGCCCATCTCTAGAAAAGAATTTCCTCCGATATATCCCTTGATCCCATTCTTGTCATAATTAGCTACAAGGAGAACATCTGATTGTTCAATCTTACTGAAATGTTCTCTAATTAAATTTTTTTGAATTTTAGCTAAAGCAGTTTCTTCTAAATGATGGTAATCCTTCATGCTAGGAAGTAACACTTCGTGACTTTTTCCTTCTAATATTTCTTTCAGACCCCTCAACCTTGCAAAGAACATTGCACTGGAACATAACACGATTTTCATGAAATTAGTAAGGGTTGGGGTACCTTTTAATACTTTTCTTTAAACTTAAAGATAAGCCAGAAGTAGAACTTTGTTTTGAGATCAAGAGTGTTAGATGCTATTGTAGTCTTCACGGTCTTTGGAAGGGTTAAACATAAAAGGTAAACCTTTTCTCTTCACACATCACAGCCATAAGTGCATCCTTGTTTTTCTTCTTGAATTGTTCGAAGTTTTTAATATCCACATCTGAAGGCAGACAATGCTTTTTTGGATGGCTATGCAATGAAACAACGCTGTCTTTAGGACAAGGTGCTGCTTTGACACTTGTTGCAGTTTGCTCATACATGACAGGCTCTATGACTTTAGTAATCCAATAGACATTTCCTTGTTTCTTCCCTTGTAGGCATACTTTAAATTCCAAACCTTTGTTATTGGTATATATTATGTTTAACCTTTCTAACGGCTTGTCTTCAAACCTTACCTGTAACCCTTGTTTAATCTTTAAAGAATTACCTTCTAGTATTGAGCTGTCTATCATCCCTGCAAAAATGTTGCTCATCCAACCCCCAGCCACTGTATATACAAGGAACGTTACTAATATAAATATTCCAAGGAATAGGACAAAAGCTTTCTTAGACTTAGACTCTTTATGTAGATGTTCTAGATGGTCCTCATTGAACTTATGCTCTTCCATCCATTCCTTTAAGTCTTCTTCAACGTCTTTTACCATTTCACTTCTTCCAACTGTACTCTACAACTTTTCCTTCCTCAATAACTCGAACATAAAGTTTTCCTGTATCAAAGTTCACTTCAACTTTGGGGTACTTTATATTCTTGCAGCAAGGCCTTACCCCTAAGTTGGGGAAGCTGTCTTCAATATGAACTTTCCCATCCCAGCATGGTTGATTCAATAAAAATATATAACTTCTTGTAGGAATCACCAAATCAGCATCAGGTTCCCAGTATCTCCATAAGTCCGGGTTGCCATACTCATTGGGTTTCCTGACCTTAAGAGGGATGCCTGTTTTAGGGTCTATGTCTTGAGGAAGGATCAAACCAGGTTTTCCTTTAGGTATTTCAACCTTTAATTCTGTTCCTGTAATCTTTCCGTTAATGACAGAAGGATGTTCAATGATGGAACTAAAGTCTTTGATTACTGAATCTGTGAACTCAACAAAATTTGATCCTTGCAAGCTTTCCACCATCTGGACGTCATTGATTTTTTTAGCATCATTTAATGTAAGCCAATATTCTTTGAGGCTTAGCATAGAATAGCCTAGCTTTCTAAATAGGGCTTGTGACTCAGGATATGTGATATAATTAATCCTCCCTTCTTTATCACAGGAGACTTTAATGCCTAGCTTTTTCTCTGCTTTTTCAACATCTGGTGTTTTTTTGAGGAAGTCCCTTTTTATCCATAATCTCACAGAAGGAGAATAAAAATATTCATGGAACGCTTCTACAGCCTTCTCCAATACTGGTGCTGTTTTTTTCCTGGACAATTGTACACCCGTCCCCCAAAATTCAACAAACTCCTTAGTGCTTCTTATGTTGGTTTCACCGAACTCAAACTTCACAATTTTTTCTAGCATATCGAATATTGTTTTAATAAATTCTTTTGGAGAATTCTTGTTGAATATCAAGTAGACTCTTTCCCTATTCACAGTCCTGTTATCATCTTCATAATCTGTTATTCTTAGCACTGTCATAGGGAAGTTTTTTTCTAGATTGTTCTGTTCAGCTAACTTGACAGCTTCCTTTACTAAGTTTTTCTTAAGAGTTTTCCCATCCTTATCAAAACCTCTTTTAATCTTGGCAACAGCAAACCCAAACCCCCAATCCTCCTTATAATCTCTCTTGAAAAGGACATGTGGATCATCAGTGTTTAACAAAAAAGACATGAGGTAGCTGTAGAACTCATCGTCGTTTTCTGTTTCAGAAATTTCCTTGAGATGGTCCATTATCAGCCTGTCTTTATATGTCATCTTGTGGGCAACCCTATTCTCTGTATCCATGAGTGCTGTGCCATAAAGCAGCCTAGCGAGCTTTTCATCTACAGATAGCCCCATACCCAATAACTTCTGTGTAACCAAAGCGATACATGACCCAGAAAGTTCCATGGTCTTAGGTATGTCTTGGTGCTTTGCAACTTCTGAAACGACATGATGATCGACAATAGAGACGAAATACTTTTGTACTTCAGGTTCTCGATTTTGATCAACAGAGATCCAACGTGCCAACCCAGTTTTCTTGGCCTTTATGTATAGCTTTTCCCTGTCAAGCATGATATGCTTGGCAATACCTTCTCCTAAAAGAGCAACTACTTCTTCAGGAATTTTATGATTTTGGGTAAGGGGTATATACTCAATAGCTCCCCTATCTAGGACATGGTTACGCCACGCTTCAAACAGGCAGCTCATTGTAGTATCTGTATCTGGATTCTTATGTCCCATTACAAAAATGACATCTTTCCCCCCATTTAATGCTTCATCAAGCCTCTGTTTAGATGTTTTTATGAATTCAATAAGATTATTATACTTAAGCGTGCCTTCAGCTTCTGACAGGACTTTTGCAACCTTATGGAGTTCCTTACTATCTTCACATTCAAGTTTCAAAAAACCAAGCATATTAAACAGTTGTTCTCTCGTCCGGTACACCTCTAGTTCTTTTGATTTTCTGAATAACTTACCATGCTTGTTAATGAAATCTATGACTTTGTTCTTCTGCTTGGCAACTGGATTGTATTTGGATTTAATTTTAAGATCTTCTGCAAGTTCGGAGTAGGGCTGTAATAGCTCGTTCACTTCGTCAAGAATTTCTTTTGGGACGGGAAGCTCTAAGGGTTCCTTTCTGCATTCCCTGACCATCATTACAGGTTGCTTTGAATCTACTGGAATCCCCAAATCTAATGATGGCTTTCCTACAGACGTTACATAACCTCTTATTGGGGCAAGAGCTGTAAGTTTTGTCACAGAAAAATCAGGTGACCAGTATTTCCAGTGAGTTGTATGTTTTTCTCGGAACAATTCAACCTTTTGAGGCATACCTTCTTCATAATCAATATTATTATCAGGGCTGAACCAGCCAGGCCTCCCATGTGGGGCAGTATCTTCATGTTTATCCTCAGAATAGGTGAACTTCCCTGTAACTTTAGGATGCTCAAGATATCCTCCTTCTTCCATGTAAACTCTGTCCAGCCATTCACAGTACCTCTCTGATGTAAGCTCCTCTACCATCTCTATATCCTTAACTTCCTCAGCATCTGCTAGAACTTTCCAATATTCTACAGGGCTTAAAAGGATTGCACCCAAATTTGCTAACAGTTTTTTGGTATTGTCAAAGTCGATAAAATTTATTCTACCAGAATCATCCCATGACATATCAACATTAGACTTATCCGCAGCTTTTTTGACCCTGCTGTCTATTTTCAAGGGTTTTCTAGCAATATATAATTCAGTCGATTTGGAGTAGAAAAATCCAGTTTTCATTATAGAATACCTATTAACTGAAAGGGTTTAAATATTTTTTGAAGAATAATATAATTTGATCTCAATTAACCATTTTCAACTAAGGCCTAGTGAGATGAGGATTATAAACCAATTAAACTAAGAAGGACTAATAATACTGCATAAATAACAAAAGTAGTTAAAATTCCCACAACTACTCCCCAATCATCTTTTTTTAATCTTTTGTTTAAGATTGAATAGGTTGCTATTAATCCTCCAACAAGGAGTCCCACGTAAAGTTGCGTTTCTAATGATTTTACTGGTCCAATTAAATCCACCACCCACCCAAGAATTACTATTGCAACAGCAATAATAGTTGAAACTTTAAGTATTTCTTTCCAATTCATAGAATTTAAGTAACCTAATAATTACTTAAGCCTTTCCAAAAGGGATAAAACTTTCAAACCTGACCTCCCCTATAAAACCCATAATTTCCCAAACTCTTCAAGATACTTCTTAGCAACTCTTTTATCATGTATGATTAACACATTTTCATCATTGCGTTCGTTTCCTGATTTAGTAGGATTATAGCTGCCGGTTATCACTGTTTTGTTATCTATGATAAACACTTTATGATGCAAGAATTTAGGATTGTTATCTAACTTAACCTTCATCCCATCCATCCTCCTGTACTGACTCCACTTGCTGTTCTGCATCTTTTCAAAAATCCCTTTTACAGTAAGGTCCTTCCTAGATATGAGATAATCTCCAATCTTAACAGAAGTGAAAGAGAACACCATGAAGTGTACAGATTTTTCAGCCTTGCTTAAGCTTTCGATAACTTTCTTTTCACAATCATCTTCAGGGCAAAAACAGTTTTCAATCAGTTTTCCATTGTACATTATTTTTGAATACTTAATTTCCCTCCCTTTACCAAATTTCCCTCCCCACAGCTCTTCAAACTCTTCTTCATAGTTCTTAGCCAAATGCTTAGACTCAACCACAACTAAATTATTATTGTTTTTGTGAGCACCATTGTCTGTTGGGTTCATTGAACCTGTAATGATCTTCTTCCTATCAATAACACAGAACTTATTATGCATGAAAGCTTTTCGGTTGTCTGTTCTTACAAAATTTAATCCCTTAACATGTTTTGAGTTATCCCTATCCACCACTAACTTTACATCTCTTCCTTTTTTCTTTAATTCATCAATAACTTTTTTCAGTTTAAGGTCAAAGAATGCACAATGTACACTTTTCCCCCCATCTTTGATAATCTCAACTAGGACAGTTTCACAATCTTCCCTTGGGCAGAAGTACACTTCTATCTCGGACCCAGTTTCTTTAGGAATGGCCTTTAGAGAAGAAACTCCTATAATCATTAAGACTAGTACAGTAAATACAACAATATAACTTTTCATGTTCCCAATCCTAATTATGGCTTTAATAACACTTGCTCTAAAAAAACCATGTTTTTTCCGCCTAAACTGGAAATACAAACAAAAGGTAGATAAATCCAAGTTTAATACTCTTCTAAGAGATTCAAGATGAGCTACATGGATAAGTTTCGTAAGAGAAAGAAGCCGATTGGAAAGTTAGATAAAATTCTGTACTCCCTGGGGCTTAGCTATGATTTCCACAAGCAATTTGCCAACGAGTTTTTAGGAAAGCATAAGTCGGAAATTGACGAAGGTTTCATATCTGAGGAAGCGGCCGCAGAATGGCTGATGCACATGGAAGAAACTGTGCAAATTAAGGCTTTTAGGAGGTATTTTAATCCTATAGTGTTTAACGCAATTAATATCCCTAAAAAGGGGGGTGGGATGCTGACAGCAAACCACTCAGGCACGTTAGGTTGGGATGGGTTGGCAATTCTCCTACAGGTGTTCAAGCAGACCGGAAGGGTACCAGCGATGATAGGTCACAACATGTTCGGGAATTCAGATATAATTAAGACTCTGGGTGCAAGTTGTGGAAGTAGGGAAGACGCAAGAGCAATCTTAGAAAAAGACAGGTTAGCTTTGGTCTGTCCTGGTGGGGCGAAAGAGGCGACAAAGCCTTTCTGGAAAAGATATTTGGTTGAAAAGGTAGGCGGGTTTGCTGAAGGTAGATATGGTTACCTCTGGTTGGCATTGGAGACACAGAAGCCCATCATTCCTTTAGGGGTGGTAGGGGTGGAGGAAACCCACCTTAACTTTGTAAACCTTAGCAAGATTAAAGGTCCTGTAAACAAGATATATGATAGATTGCCTAAGAAAGCCCAAAAAAGGTTGGAGGCGTTGATATATGCGATGAACACCAGTAAGGCCAGCCACCTTCCTTTGAACGTTTTACCCTTTAGGTCTAAAATAGATATCTGGGTGGGGGAGCCATTATATTTTCATGAGAGACTTCAGAAGGTTGACCAATTGTTAATCAAGGAGTACAAGGAGTTCAGAAAGAGGGAAAAAAATCCTCAGGAACATTCGTACCTAGAAGATGTGGAGAGGAAGCTATCAGGGATGAATGATGTTGTGATAAGTAAGATAGAAGGCCTTATAGAACAAGGGATCTCACATAGGGAACAAAAAAGTTTATAAAGAATCCGCAATTTTCTACAGAGCATAGGAGCCTGTGGCTTAGCCTGGCTATAGCACTCGACTGATAATCGAGAGGTCCCCGGTTCAAATCCGGGCAGGCTCATTTTTCTTAGTAAAAGTTTAAGATTTTTTAGCCAGAAATCCCCAAGTTCATTTGCTATGCAAATAGACGTT
>CAZUKZ010000027.1:0-17595 GCA_964621125.1 Candidatus Woesearchaeota archaeon | reverse complement strand
AAACAAAACATAGAGGTGATATTAATTAAATTTAAAGGATTTCACCAAAGCCCTACAGGACCAAAATCCAATGCAATGATGGTCTTTGATACCAAAGGTAATAAAAAATCTGAAGTCTCAACACCGTTATTCTTAGAATCTTCGTTAGCTATTGGCAAAGATGGAACAGCATATATCGGTTCTTTCGCAGAAGGGGATAAGGGGGCTGGAGTATATGCTATAGCTGATGGAAAAATAAAATGGTATTATTCCATCCCAGAGAAAGAGGTATGGGCTTCTCCTGCAATTGGTAAAGATGGAACAATTTATGTTGGGTCTATCAGTGGAAAGTTTCATGCACTTAATTCTGATGGAACAAAGAAATGGATATTTGATACCACAAGTGATGTGGGCTCATCCGCAGCCATTGGGTTTGAAGGCACAATATACGTCGGGTCTCGAACAGTAAAAATCCATGCATTACATCCGGATGGTACGGAAATTTGGCATTATGCGACGCTGTCTTCGATAAGCTCTTCTCCAGCCATTGGATCAGATGGAACAATTTATGTCGGAGCGTATAACCAAAAACTTTATGCTTTTGGCAATGCTAATACAGGAACAACTATTGTCTTTAACGAAAATGTTAGCAAAGAACAAATGTTAACAGCAATGAAAAAAATGGGATTAGAATATGGATTCAATCCTCAGTTGTGGAAAAACAAAAGGATAAATATTTACTTCCCAAAAGGCAAATCTGAAATGTATACCGAAACATTGCTTAATAATCATTTAGTCCAAACTGTAGGGGGAAAGAAAAAGAATAAACCAAAAAACCCCTACGATATTCAACCAGGTGAATGGCATCCTAAAGATAATAATGTTGAATGCTTTAGACCTAAAACCGTAGAAGAAGATAAAAAATGTAAAAAATTCTGTTCTGATCATCCTGACAAGTGCCCAGGATATTGGGAGCATATGAAAACTAAAAATGCAAAGTCAAAAAATTATGGAGAGAAAAAAATAGCCAAAAAAACAGAAGATTTGACAGAAAATAAAGTTAAAAAGAAAATCGGTCTCTGGCAAGGTATTTTAAACTGGTTTAGGAACATATTTGGGTGAATGATAGAAAAACCCACTTATTGTCCTTACAGCTACATTTCATGCAGAATCTTTATAAATACGCCATTAAACCCTAACCATAACATGAGCCTATTAGATGACCTTAATGTTTCCCATAACCTATCCTCAGATCCTGAAGCAAAAACTACTCTTGAAAGCATGTTTTCTATCATTGATTCATTGCCAAGCATAGATCACTTACTTAGAGACAAAGAGAACTGGGACACCATAGCCCAGTACAAGGATCATACTCATGAAATTTTCCTTGATGAGGAGGATATAGAAGGAGATTATGACCATTTCATCGAAGGTGATGTCACTGGGTTTCCTAGTGAAGTCACATTAACATTCTCTAGCCAGTGTTATACTTTAGATATCCTCCATAAAGGTAAATTATGCACACGTAAAGGTTCTAAACATTTCAGGTTTAATCACAAATTTGAACTTATAGAAAGGGTTGAAGAATTTGAACAAGATGATGACCTCCTGACTGTAAGATTAGGAATTGATGGTTCTAAAATTATCTCAACCGAAAGCTACAACCCAGAAGGGGGAGAAATAATCATTAGGAAGGATATTGCATATAGCAAGAGAAAAATTGAGAATGCCTTGCTCATGACCCATGGGTGGCTTGTACCAAGCGAAGATTTTGTTGAGTATTGTAAAGAAAAATTAGGCAAAGCACCCAATGAGTCTGAGCTTATCCAGATTGTTAGGGAAGAAGGGTTAAATGAATCTGATATAGACTTCAATGAATCAAAGGCATATTTTAAGGATGAAACGCTCAAAGTAGTTAAAGTGAAAAAACAAAACTTACCTGAGATTATTGATACTGTAAATAACTTCACCAGTCTCTATATACATGATGATCAATTAAATAACTTTGATGGAAAGTTGAAAAAGTTATGGAAGAAAGTCTTTGGGAAACGGACAGTGACGAAAGATTATCCTGCAGTGGAAGTTGAAAGTCTTCGCATGGAAGGATCTTCTGCAAAGGTTGGGGCTGGTGGTCAGCTTATGAGCACCTCAATACATGATGTAATACATTCAGATCTCACATTTGATGACATAGGTGGGCAAGAAGTCGCTACAGAACTTGCCCGAGAACTTGTAAGAGAGATGAAGCAAAGGAAAAAACTTATTAGGATGGGGATGAGCGAGTTCAATTTTGGAATTGGATTATATGGTCCGCCAGGTACTGGAAAGTCGTTGCTTGCAAGAATTATTGCGCATGAGGCTGGCAAGAATGGAAGGCCACTGCTTGCGCTTTCCGCTTCTGCCTTAAACGAACAATTAGTTGGGGTGGGATCAGGTAGGCTAAGAGCTTTATTTGATCATGCTAGAAGGGTCAATGGTATAATCTTCATAGATGAGATTGATTCTATAGCAAAACCAAGAACTGAAGGTAATAGCCCAGAGAGCGGAAATACATTGAATACGTTATTAACTGAAATGGAAGGTATCAAAGGTAGTGGGACGGATGTCATATGGGCGACAAACTTACCTTTTGATAAACTTGACTCAGCATTGATAAACAGGACGCCTTACAAGATATACATGGATGCTCCAGACCATGAAGGCAGAAAAGAAATATTTATGATACATGCGAGGGATAAGCGTTTTAATTACTCAGCCCTAGCAGAAATTGACTATTATGCAAAGTTAATGGAAGGTTCAGGGAGTGGAAGAAACATAAGAGATATGCTCAAAAATGCTATGAGAGTTGGTTTTCGGACAGATGCTACTAAGATATACAGCAATGCTCTCCAAACAGCTTTTGAGGAAGTGCTTTTTGGCATAGGCTCAGGTAATAAAGTGTTACAAGGAAAATGCAAGGAAGTCACAGCCTACCATGAAGCAGGGCATGCTATTGTCGCTTATTATGCCTTTGAGAAAGGTGAAAGAGCATTTAAGGATTATATCAACATGATAACAATCAGGCCGATGGGTGGGATGGGTGGTTTTGTCTTTACGAGAAGTACAGATCCTTTTAGTGAAGAATTCATGAGGACACAATACCTAGGCCAACTGGCGCTTGCTATGGCTGGACTAATTTCTGAAAAAATGCATTTTGAAGATATGTCACCAGGAGCATCTTCAGATTTAGATAAAGTAAGAGACCTAAGCAAAAGTTTAGTGTTGGCTGGCGTAACTTTAGACGGTTCTATATATTTAGATGAAGAAGAGGATGGTTTCAAGAGAGCAAGGTCAAACCTTGTCCATAGAGCTTATAAACAGGCTTCAGATATTCTTGAAACAAATAAGGATAAAGTCAGAGTTCTAGCTAATGCGTTAATGCAAGAAACAACAATTTATCGTGATAGATTTACTGAACTAATGGAGGGTTGAGCCTTCTTATGACCCCTGTACAAGTTTCTTCTATGAAGTTCTCCTCTTTCAGTTCTTTCAATGTCCTCTTAAGGTCAGATTCCCAGATGTCGAACTCCCCAGCTACTTGAATTAGAGTATCTGAGAAAATACTTGGCGTTCCTTGTGTCAAATCTACGATAATTTTTCTTACTTTCTCTTTAATATTTTTTGCCATGTATCCCACCAAAAAAATTACATTAATACCTTATGAAAAATCCTTTATAAATATTTATTCTTATAAAAGAAGATTATGTAATCTCTAGTTTGATTAATAAAAATCTTTTTAAACGTCTTAATGCAAAAGTGACAACCAGATAAAAAATTAAAAACTCATTTTAGAAACTTTGAGTTTATGACACATATTCCCATCATCTTCTTTTCTTAATCCTAATTCAACAAGCTCCTCTATTCTTTCATGTAAGTCCTCTCGAGATCGGCTAGCTGTATCCATTCTTTGTGGATAATAAGGGAATTCCTTTTCTTTAATAGCTGAGATGTGAGCACCGTTTACTTGGGCAGCTTCCTCTATAACCTTATCTGCTAGATTAGAATGTGCAAAATAAAAATCAGCCCCCATTTCCTTAGCAACAGCCCCAAATAATTGGTAAGCTTGGGGAAATACCTCACAAATCCCGGGAATGAAAATAGGACATGCTACTGCAATATCTGCTTCCTCCCCAACCATGGTCTGAGCTACATCCCCAACCCTTAAGTCAAGTAGATCCAGACTAGTTGTTGTTAGCCTCATACCTTGATCTGTTTGTTCTGTATCTAAATCATCTAGATTTAATCCTTTGTCTAAGCAATAACTTCTAATTACTCCATTTAATGAAGATGGAAATAAATCCCCCATTAATATCCTTCTTCCAATAATTCCTGCAAAGTTATTGGCTAAAAATAGACCCAAAAATCCACTACCACATCCCAAATCAGCCATAGTCCTTCCTTTATCCCCAGAGTCTTTGACATCTGGTATATGCCTCAATGTGTCTGCAAGTAAAAGATGTCCCATGGAAACAAGAGGATACATATCACCTTTTCCAGGTGGCAAAACTAAAGTATTATCATAACCTACTAACACAGGCCTTTGTTCTGTCTGCTTGTTTAATTCTTCAAGTATCTCCGCCTCAATTGATGTTTCAGGATTATTAACTTTGGCTAAAACTTCTTCTTCAGACAATAAAACTTGTTCATTTAAGTCAGGTCTCGTTATTATTTTATATGTATGCATTTTAGTTCTCTCCAACTATTAAGCCTAACAGCCGATTAACATTTTTTCTAATCATTACTTCTTCAGGATTAGGATAATTTCTTGCTACTATATCCTTCTGACTCCTCACCTGAGTAAATTCTGTAGCTAACTTAAGTTTTATAACCTTTTTGTTTACTGGATCAAGGTCATAACATCTTACATCTTCTGAAGAAAAGTCAAGAAAATTAAATAGTCCATTGTGCAATCCAGCATTATTCAAAATGTAGTTGAAGCCACTATGGAACATAAATTGTGTATTATCCCAATGGTTATGTGACTGTACATAGATTTTAACTTGAATGTTTTCTGGGAGATTAGTCATAAACTGTTTTAAAGTCGGTGAAGCAGTATCAAACTTTCCTACTGCACCATCATAATTCCCTTGTGTATGATTATAAATTATCAGTTTTGAGACCTTATCTAAATCCCTTTTTGCTGCTTCAACAATCTCCTGAGTTTTTTTCTCTTGCATATTAGATTCATAGTCTCCCCCAACAGTTGAATGGCTTTCTCCAGGGATGCCAATTACCATTGTTTCCCCATCTATAAAGTGGCCATGCCTAATATAGTGAAAATCATACGTCTCTTCCAAATCATGCAATTTACTCTCAAAGGCTTCAAATATTTGCATTAACAATTCTTGATCTACTTGCCCTAAAACACCAGGGTTACACTGCGTTAAAAAAGGGATTTCCTGCAATACTAAAAAGTGTAAGCTAGACTCATGATTGCCCATATTAAAGAATGTCTTTTTTAATAATGAAAATTGTTTAAATATTTTAAGACAACCTTGGTACCTTTCAACAACATATTCAAGGACCATATCCGGTGTCACTTCGTTCTTTTGTTTAAACTTTTCATGAAACATTGGTGCAGCAGCTTTAAGATACATATCTAATTCCTCGTCAGTTATTCTCTTACCTTTATGAAGACAGCTCTGCGTCATTGAAAATATTCCTAATAAGTCACCATTTATTACAATTGCATCTGTTTCTGGTATTTTTAGAAGTATCTCCTTTGTATAATCCATAGCTTTAGATATACATGAAGGTGCATGTGTGTCGGATATTATTATGTGTTTCATTTTGAGGTTAAGTCACTTGATGGTGTTATATTAATAAAAGTTTGTATATAAGTACTATTTAGGCCTTATTAGCCTTAATCTCAACTACTAGTTAGTAGTAATTCTTTATAAACTTATCGTTTTTGAGGGTTTAAATTTAAAGGTTTGAGAGGCTGTAATAGGCATATATCCATACTAAATTTTAGTATTTTAGAGTCATATTGATTAGAAAATCACCCATTTTCAGTAATTTTATAAAAGCTTGAACAATAAGCTCTATCTATGCAAGAAGATGTTAAACAATTTTTGGACAATAAGAAGATAGATTACATACTCCACAAACATCCCCCAGTTATGACCTGTGAAGAAGCAGAGAAACACTGCACAGAAATACCCGGACTATCGTGTAAGAACCTTTTCATGAAAGACAAAAAATCTAATTATTTTCTTGTCATCTTGCCTGCTTCTCAAAGATTAGATTTAAAATTATTAACCTTTATTACAAGGTCTAAAAAGATTGTATTTGCAAACGATGAAGAATTACTTTTTATCTTGGGGCTCAAGAGAGGAGCAGTTTCCCCTCTAGGACTGATAAATGATAAAGGTAACAAGACAAAACTATTCATAGATGAAGGGGTGTGGGATGCGGAGGTTGTCAGCTTCCATCCGAATATAAATACAGAGACTGTAGAGCTAAAAAAGGAAATGTTCCATACTATGGTCAAATCTTTCGGCAATGATTATTCTGTTGTTTCATTGTAAATTCTCAAGAGAAACTTATTTAAAAGATACCACCCACTAGAAAGTTAGATGAAGAATCAAATGCATAACCTATTCGTAGCTATCCTTGCAGTAGCAGTACTAGTAGTTGGTGGAGCGTTCATGTTCAGTTACCTTGAAGGCCATTCATTCTTCAACTCATTATACTTTGTTGTACTAAGCATAACTACTGTAGGTGCTTCAACAATACCTGCAACAATGAACGGGAAAATCTTCTCGATGTTAGTTACCGTACTAGGTATGGGGCTAGTCTTATACCTAGTTATGCTTTTAGCTAGAATAGTTATTGAAGGGCAGTTCAGTATACTGCTCAAATCCATAAGAGGAGGTTTTACAAAAATGAAAAATATCAAAAATCATACAATAGTCTGTGGTCATGGCAAGCTAGGAAAGTACGCAGTCAAAACATTAATTGAAAATAAAGAAAAATTTGTCATAATTGAAAGTGATCATGCTAAAGTAACTGAACTTATAGGAAGCAAAATGCCAGTAGTTGAAGGTGATGCACTGGATCTTGAGACTTTAAAGAAAGCCAACATATCTAAAGCCAAAGCATTAGTTGCTGCTATGGGTAATGATGCAGACAGCATATATCTTCTAATGGCTGCAAAAGAACTTAATGATGATATCTTGCTTGCTTCCAAAGCAACTACTGAAGAGGCTGTAGACAGGTTACACCAAATTGGGGCACAGATTGTTGTACTCCCAGAGGTTGTGGGTGGGAAACAAATTGTAGAAGCTGTGCTTGAGGTTAAAAAAACAAGAAGACTTTCAACCCTTATCAAAAAAGATAAGAAGAAAAAGTGAACTACCTTGGGTCAGGTACATCGTACTCTCTCTTTAATCTTTTAATTATTTGAAGATCCCCCATTGAATAATCAGTTACTGCCGTCTCAATTTGAGATTGTATGCGTAACCTTAACTCATCTGCCCTCTGTCTCATATCCCGGGCTTCAGGTGATACTGTATCTGCCATACAATGTCCAGACAAGGGAACACCATCTAACGCTACACACGTCATTGTTATGGCGTCTGCTATAGCACTCAAGTCCCCCCTCAACCTCTTTTCTTCTGTGACTTGATCCTTTAATTCTAATAAGAATAATCTTTGATTTCCAGGAATTTTATTTCTTGTTAAAAGTTCAGCTATATTTGACATTTTTGCCTCCAATAATCAGGGTAAATTAGAAGTTATTTATAAACCTTATTGTCACTTCTTGCTAAGCTTCTTTATTAATTGTTTAGTTATATCAGGAGAAGCCCTCCCCTTAGTCTCTCTCATGACCTTCCCCATCAAGAAATTCAATGCCTTTTCATTCCCCCCCAGATAATCCTTGACAGAATCAAGGTGTTCTTCCATGACTTTCTTCACTAAAACCTCAAGTTCTCTTGTATCCGAAACAGCTTCTAACTTATGCTCTTTTACGTATTTCTTGACATCAAAAGGTTCTTCAACCAATTTCTCAAGTAAAATCTTTGCGGTCTTATCATTAATCTTTTTGTTCCCAAAAAGTTCTAATAATTGTGACAAATGCTCTTCCGTAACCTTACTGTCTTTTAATGTCATTTTCTTTTCAGAAAGAACCTTAACAAGATCTCTCCTTAACCACCTGGCAACCAATACAGGATCTACCTTCCCTGCAACCTTCTCAAACACGAGAGCTAGCCTAAGGTCAGAAACTAGTACTTCTGCCTCTTCTGTACTTATCTTGAAATTCTTGACAAATCTTTGTGCTTTTTCTCTAGGCATCTCTGGTATATGTTTTTTAACTCCCCTAATCTCTACGTCAGATATCTTAATAATTGGAAGGTTGGGTTCTGCTATATAACCATAGTCATCCTCCATCTCCTTCGTCCTCATTGCCAAAGTAATACCCTGGGCGGCGTCCCATTTTCTAGTTTCTTGTTGCATTACCTTTTCCTCTTTTTGCCTTTCTGCTTCATAACTCAATGCACGCTCAACTTCTTTCGCTCCACTGATATTCTTTATCTCAACCCTCAACCCACCATCCAAAGAGATGTTAGCGTCACATTTCAGTATAGATTCACTGGTTCTTGAGTATATCCCTAAATATTCCAGTGCCACAACCAGTTTCTGTAAGAACAACCTTGCTTCTTGAGGACTTTTCAAGTCAGGCTCTGTAACGACTTCAATCAAAGGCGTGCCTGAACGATTGTAATCTACAAGAACAAAATTCTGTTTATGGAAAAGCTTTCCTGGATCCTCTTCGATGTGCACTCTTGTTATTCTTATACCTTCAAACTTTCCCATTTCTGCTATAGGAAGCTCATACTGTGTTATCTGATAATTGTTTGGGAGGTCTGGGTAAAAATAAGTTTTCCTTGAAAAAAACATCGTCTTATTAATCTTAGAACCTATAGCTAACGCAAACTTCAATGCCTTAACTATAACTTCCTTGTTCAATACCGGCTTACTTCCGGGCATGCCTGTGCAAACAGGACAGCAAAATATGTTCGGCTCTTCAGATGTTGCGTTCTTACATCCGCAAAATAACTTGCTTTGGGTGTTAAGCTGCACGTGTATCTCCAAGCCAATCATTATGCCTTTCACTGCTTCACCCCCAACAACTTTCCTTCATGGAAATGGTCTGCTATCATCATCAAACCTACAGGCATATCCTTATGGTATCCCGCTGTTGTTGAGTGATGAGGTAAACCAGCTAAGTTCGGACCAGAAGTTATCCTATCCATCATGTAAGTCTGTAAAAGAGACAATTTAGATATCTCATTAAACTTCGGAGATATTATCGGCATTGTCGGTGTTGCCAAAATATCAACCTTATTGAATGCTTTCTTATATTCTTGGATTATCTTAGCTCTTACTTTCATTGCTTTCAAATAATAAGCATCCCTGTAACCAGCCATCCTCGCAAATGTGCCCAAAAGTATCCTTCTCTTGGCTTCCTTGCCGAATGCTTGGAATCTTACCTTAGTGAAATATTCATTGTACTCTTCTTTGATATCTTGTTCAAGACCATACCTAATCCCACACAGCTTTGCTAAGTTGGTGCTTGCTTCACTTAATGCAATTATGTAGTATGCTGTGTTGGAATATTTACTTGACAATGGTAGAGAAATCTCTTTTGTTTCATAACCTAAGGAATCTATTTTATTGAGGACTATCTCTCTTACATTTTCATCAACATCAAGGCATTCTTTTATTATTCCTATCTTCTTTACTTCTGGACTAGCCTTTAGTGAGGTGGTGGTTGTACTATCCTTCTCATCCTTTCCTTTGATGACATCAAACATAAGCTTGCAGTCTTCCTTATATTTTGCTATAGGCCCAATCTTATCCAAAGAGCTCCCATAGTCCATCAAACCATATCTTGATACTGAACCATATGTAGGACACAAACCCTCAACACCACAGAATGATGCAGGACATACTATAGAACCCCCTGTAGATTCTGCTAAGGAT
Organism: Candidatus Woesearchaeota archaeon; assembly: GCA_964621125.1. Classification (GTDB taxonomy): domain Archaea; phylum Nanobdellota; class Nanobdellia; order SCGC-AAA011-G17; family GW2011-AR17; genus CAZUKZ01. Next base: position 7,587 of record CAZUKZ010000027.1, on the reverse strand, counting down.
ATATGAGAGTGTTTGGTTAATTTGGTGTAACCAGCTGAACCGCCAGAGCTTCCACCTGTAGACCTTTTTTTGTCTATCGGATTTTTTGGTACCTTAAAATCCACACCAACGTTAACATTAAATCCACCAAAACCGAATTCATCTTGAGATGTCTTTCCTATGATTATTGCCCCCTCTACCTTAACTTTATCTATAACTGTAGCGTCAAATATAGGCTTATAACCCTGAAGCATCTTTGAACCAGCTGTGCTTTCAGTACCCTGGACACAAATACAATCCTTGACTGAAACTGGAAGGCCCAAGAGCTTTCCTTTTACTTTTCCTTTCTTTAGTTGTTTTTGAATTTTTTTTGCCTTTTCCAAGGCTAATTTTTCTGAGAATGTGTTGAAATAATTGTATTCTTTATTGATTTTCTTTGCTTCTTCAAAGACCTTATGGATGTTCTCGACTACATCAATGTTTCCCTTTTTTACCTCTTTTACATATTGTCTTACTTTCATATTGACTTAGGTCCTTTAAAAAATCCATCTTTTTTATGTTTAGTGTTTGATAAAATTTCTTCTTGAGTAAATGATTCTTTTATTTTATCTTTTCTTGTTATGTTTTCTATCTTAATTGGGTGGATAGATGGCTCTATGCCTTTAGTATTTATCTTATCAAGTTCTGAGAATGAAGCTAATATTTCTTTTAAGTCATCAATGAACTCCTCTGACTCTTTTTCATCTAACCTTGCGTTCCTTGCTATGTTTCTTATAGTATTCTTATCTATCTTCATCAGGGTTTGGTATGGTTGACTGATTTAATAAGTGTTTTGGGAAAATGGGAGAAAATATTATAAATCTTAAGAAATAAACTACCTTTAAAATGATAGATTTGGATAAACTGAAAGACATGAACGGAAAAGTTATCGCCGAAATGTTCGGAGCTAGAAATATTAGCATACTCCCCTTACATTCTGGAGGAATGCCGCACACACTCTATTGGGAGTGTGGGCCTCAATCACGAAATCTAGGTGAGAAGCTGAAAGAGATGAGGAGCATAGTAACAGTCCCTGCACAAGCTATGCCAAGCAATTCAAGAATTCTTAAAGGCGCTACTGTCCAGCCAGGCCTTGAAAACTGGTTCCTTATATCGCATCCTAGCATAAGCCCTTACCATGGATACAAGATTGAGTTGGCTGTTGTAGGGGGGAAATATGTATCTCCTAGGAGTCTTCTTGATGCACTAGAACCATTTGATGATGACTTAAACGCAAGAATCACAGAGAAGGCTTTGTTGGAGTATGTGTTAGGTAAGGAAGCTAGTTCTTTCTTTTCTTAAATAGTGAATACCCTCACATCCGAGGAAATAAATAAGAAAGTTCAGTCAGTTTGTTGTAGCATTTTGTCAAGAATGGCCTTTTCTCTATAACTTGATAAGCCTTACCTTCAAGAGCAGATTTGGACTTGCAGCAGCTTTTAGATGTGTTTTTTATAATATCTCTAAGTTTTGTCATCTTAAAGATTATATGGATATTAGAATTTAAATAAATTTGTATAGTATAGATATATCAGTTTAAAAATCTCTTGACTAACTCAAGAACATCGCCTATATATTCACCTGCAAAGGAACACATGGCAAACTCCTTCTTTCCTCCACCCTTCCCACCAAATTTCTCACAAACATCTTTTACAATGACAGAAGCGTCAACACGTTCTGCTGAACTCATGAGCATCATCTGCACACCCTTCTCAGTATTATTCATGAAGCATACTATCACTCCCCTTCCCAACAATTCCTTGGCCTGGTTCATCAACTGTTTTTTGTCTGCATTTTCAGTAACTGTGTAATAAAACTTTACATCCCCAACCTTTTCCTGTTGGATATCTATTTTCTGCTTCCTAGCTATTTTCTTATATTTCTCCAATTCTTCTTTCATATTACTCACAGCACCCTCTAATGAACCTATATCAACAACCAAAATAGAACTTAAAGTCCTAGTCTTTTCAGACAATGAAAAAAGCTCACCTACGACATCAATCTTGAACTTTATCTCAAACTTGCCTTTTCCTGCAGAATTAAGAGAGGTTACCAATAAATTCTTTACTTCTCCAGTCTTAGAACAATGAGTTCCTTTACAGGCTGAAAAATCATAACCAACTATTTCTACAACACGTATAGTCTCTTCCTTAATCCTTTCCTTTTTTATCCTTAGTCCTTCAAACTTGTCAACATCATCTTTTTTGACATCATGGGCGATAACTTCCCTATTCTCAACAATTATCTCATTTACTAGCCTTTCAGCAGCAAAGATGTGATTCCATAGGATTATATCTGCAAATACTGTTAGTGTAGATTCCTTTTCCCCAAGCCTGATTTTTTCTAGTTTCAATCCTTTGACATATTTTTCCAAAGCCTTGAACAAAATATGTTCCCCAGTATGCATTCTTGTAAGGCGCGTTTTTCTTATTTCATCAATAGAACACTCTACTTTCCCTTCTTTTATTTTACCTTCCCTCAGTTTGACAAGCAATGTATCTTCAGATGTAACATCTAGTACTTCAGCTTCAAAACCTTCACCCTTGATTCTACCTAAATCACATGGTTGTCCTCCCCCGGCTTTTCGGAATGGGTGGTCCAGGATAGTCAACTTTAAAGATTCTCCATCCTTTTCTATCTTTCCAACATCCATAAGAATTAATTCAGAAGAAGTAATATTAAATATTTTGCGGTTTTTTTGTACCTACCAAGAACAATGTCCTGCCTTTAACCACCAGCATAGCCAAAATAAAAAACGTTACAGCACCTACCAAAAATACGTATTTAAGACCATATACATCTGATATTATTCCAGCCATAATCGGCCCAAGGCCCAATGCCAAATGCCTTATAGAAGTGTTAATCCCAGTCATCTCACCAATCTTGCTCTTAGGTATGAACTCAGTCATCTTACCCTGCAAAGTAGGATAAATAGCAGCAAAACATACAGCTAATAATGCGCTTAAGATGAAAACCACTATCAAGCTCTTTGTGAAGAACAAAGCAGTAAACAACCCAGCCCCAATCAAGAAAGACATAATGAGTAGAGCAAATTTATTATTTTTTGTCCCGAAGTATAACTCTAGGAGGAGGGGAATGTAGAATAATGAGTATATCAAGCCGACCTGGAAATAGGAAGCACCAAATTCCCTCATGAAAAGTGGCAATAGCATCCCCATAAATGAACTTCCAAAAGTGTATAAGAACAAGATCAGGGATACTTTCATTATATTCTTATTAGAAAAGAAGTCCTTGAACTCTGTCTTCACTATACCATCTTTGATAATAAGATCCTTTATACTTGACAAAACCTTTCCTTTCTTATGGTCTGGAAGAAAGAATGCACCTATGAATGCTATCGCTGACATTATTGAAATTGAGTAGATTATGGAATACCCCAGTTTATAGAAGAGAAGACCTCCTATGATTGGTCCTATGACAAATGCTAGATTAACACCTGTATCGTACAGACTAAAAGCCACTGTAGATCTCCCTTTAGGAGAATGAGCCCTTGTGTATGAGTCTGCTGAAAGCCATAATGGTGTTACGATAAAGGCATGGTATACCCTGAAGATTATAAAATGACTCAGTGTTTTCATTGCCAGGAGTATGAAGCTGAAAGGTATATACAGGAACAGTGCAAACTTTATTATTTTTCTCTTTGAAATCTTATCTATCAATGCTCCGACTGGTAAGTCCCATAGCATGGCAAAGAACGCCTGCAAAGATATCACGATACCTACAGCGGTGTAGTTTCCGAGTATTTCCTTGAAATATATGGGTAGGAAAGGAGTTGCTATGGCCCAACCCAAAGTGTAAGTGAAGATTAAAAGGCTCATCAATTTTATAGGCTTAGGAAGATGTTCTATCTGTTTGAAGAACCATTCTTTTCTGTAAGGAACCTTAACTCTCTGTAAATGCATAATAATATATTGAGGTTTAATTTATATAAACTTTCTTACTGTTTCAATTTGTATTTTGCAAGCATCACACAAACAGCTACTGCAATTATGCTGATCCCGGCGAAATAGTTGTAATTGCTGGAAACAGATGGGTTTGCAACTGCAAAGCCTGTCATTGAGCTGAACGCAAAGAAAAAGAAACCTGCAAGGAATACTCCCATGATAACAACAACTGTGGCTATCTTCTTAGGAATAGTATCTATGTGTTCCATCTTGGTGATTTAATATACTTAAGAGTATTTAAAGGTTTAGAAAACAAAAATTTAAATCTAAGGAGTATACCTAACCATTGTCCTAGGAAATGCTATAGAATCCTTTATATTATCCAACCCACAGATCCAGGTTATGACCCTTTCCACCCCCATCCCAAACCCAGAATGAGGTATAGAACCGTATCTTCTTGTATCTAAATAGAATTCATAATCATCAGGATTCTCTCCCTGCTCTTTTAACCTACTTTTGATCTTTTCCAAATCAGGCTCCCTTTCAGAAGCGCCAATCAACTCACCATAACCTTCTGGAGCTAAAACGTCACAGCCGAGGACTGTCTCTGGATTTTCAGGAGCCTCTTTCATGTAGAAAGCCTTGACTTTCTTAGGATAGTGAGTTACGATGACGGGAACATCATAGTGTTTTACTAATTCGTCCTCTTCAAGAGTTCTCAAGTCCTTACCCCACTCAAGATCCATACCATTTTTCTCTTTAAGTATCTTTAAAGCATCTGTGTATGTTATAATAGGAAATTGTTTTTCCACGGTAGGCTTTAACTTGGATATGTCCCGGCCTAGAATCTCTAGTTCCTCGACATTCACTTCAAGAACCTTCTTGACAACATGCTTAAGCAAAGCTTCTGTATGAAGGACCAACTTGCCAAAATCCTCCCAAGCGACTTCCATCTCTGCATGCCAATATTCTGTCAAGTGCCTAGATGTCTTAGATTTCTCTGCCCTGAATGAAGGAGCTATGCAATATATTTTTTCCAATGCAAAAATAACTGGTTCAGCGTACAACTGCCATGTCTGTGCTAAGTAGATTGGCTTGCCGTAATAATTCACTTCGAAAAGTGTTGAACCACCTTCACATTGAGTAGATTGAAATATGGGAGATTGAGATTCATAGAACCCTTTATTTCTAAAATACTCATGAATAGCTCCAAAAACAGTGCTTCTAATTTTTAGTATAGCTGTCTGCTTTCTTGACCTTAACCAAAGATGCCTTTTATCTGCCAAAAATTCTTTACTTTGATCTTTTGATATTGGAAATACATCTGCCTGTGAAATAAGATTAAGTTTCTTAACTTGAAGTTCATAGCCGGTAGGTGCCCTTGCATCTTCTTTAATCTCTCCTATAACCTCGATCGAACTTTCCATCAATAAATGAGATGCGATGCCCCAAGTCTTTTCATCAACATTCTCTTTCTTTATTACACATTGTATTATATTAGTAGAATCCCTTAATACAACAAAAGCAAACTTGTTTGATTTCCTTTCTCTATATACCCAACCTCTCAGATTAACCTCTCCTGAACCATTGTCCATAGCTTCCTGTATTTTTATGAATTCCATTTGTATCAGTCTTCTGGGACACATCTCCATTCAAGCGCTTTATTGCCTTCAGACGTTGGAAATAAACACCGCCTGCGATAAGCAAACAATTCATTACCTTGTCTATCTAAAATTTGAAGACCATAGCTATATCCCAGCCTTTCTTCTTCTGTCCAACCATTATAGACCACTACACGGTCACCGTTACGTATAGGCACTTGATTTTCTGTGCTCCTGAACGGCCTACAGACTCCTTCTGGGGTCATATTATCTTCTCCTAAATTCACATAAAAATTTGTTGTATCCCTTACCTGCTCACAATCTTCCACAATACCTTCAATTCTAGGAATTTCCTTCCCTTCTAAAAATAATCTTTTCATTTTATCATAGGTTAGGAGGTCTGATTTTTAAATATTTTGGTGTTTTCTTCTATTTGTAGAACACTCAAGCTAATAATTGTTCAGAAATGATTAACATAAATAGAACTCTATATTTTAACAGAAATGGGAACTAAACCAATTGATACAAAAATTTTAAGAGACTTGGGGCTGGACAAAATGGTAGAGATTGTCTGGAATGAGAAAAAGAAACTTTTTTTATTGAAAAATGGCAAGAAACCCAAGGTAGAGTTTGGGGGGACTGGATTGGTGGCTATATATTTTGATGCTAAATTTGTAAGGCCTGACCATTACCTCTTGAGAAATGACCCATACTTGAACAAAGGAGAGTGCCAAGGCTGCAGAATAGTACCTAAAGTTCCTGAAGGTGTCTCGCACTACAATTTAGGACAGACAATCAAGGATGAAGATATGAGAAGGGAGAGGATTACTGAGTATACTACAATAGCTTTCTTCAAAAGGAGATAAAATGGAAACATTAGTCAAAATATGCCAAAGATCCTGCCAAGAAGCGTATACCAAAGTTGATACAGCATTAAAGGATGAAGGGATTGAGTTCTCCCGTGAAGGACATAAGTATTCAATTCCGAATTTCCCACATTGCTATGGGCGGGTCGTGTCTATAGCAAGCAGAGCGCTAAGAGATACACAGTTCCATGCTACAGAAATCCCCTATAGAGAGGTGAGAGATCAAAGGCCTCGATTCATGGCAGTGTTACATCTGGATGATGAAAGCTATACCTTCTGTTAACAAAAGAAAAATTATTTCTTCTTCTTTACAATGTTCCACTTAAGATGGACCTCTTTAAGGTCATCATTAGGCACTTCACTAGGAGAACCATCCATGGGACATTGGGCGTTCTTATTCTTAGGGAATGCTATAACTTCCTTTATGTCCGGCGTGCCAGAAATCAATGCAACCAACCTATCAAACCCTATTGCACAACCACCGTGAGGAGGAGCACCGTACTTGAATGCTTTTAGCAAGAAACCAAACTTCTCTTCAGCTTCCTTTTCCGATATGTTCATGGCTTGCATTATCTTTTTCTGGATATCTGGTCTGTGAACCCTTATGGAACCAGATGCCAGCTCAAGACCGTTCATGACCATGTCATAACATTGAGCTATCACTTTGCCAGGTTCCTTATCCAGATACTTCAAACATCCAGGTTTAGGCATTGTGAACATATGGTGAGCCGGAACCCATTCTTCCGTTTCTTCATCCCATTCAAACAGAGGGAAATCCACTACCCATAACAAGTTGAATTCCTTTTCGTCATACAAGCTTAGCTCCTTACCTAAATGATTTCTCAGGTTTCCCAATGCATCAGCAACAACCTTTGGCTTATCTGCAACAAAAAGTATCAGATCTCCGTTCTTCGCTCTAGTCTCTTTTATTATCTCATTCTGTACATCTTCATTAAAGTACTTGACTATAGAGCTTTCAAGTTTATTAGCAACAACTTTTGCCCATGCTAATCCCTTTGCCTTGTAAATCTTCACGAACTCTATGTAAGAATCAATTTTTTTCCTTGAGAAATCAGCACCACCAGGAACCACCAAGCATCTTACTTCCCCTCCTTTATCCAGTGCAGACTTGAAAACTGAAAAATCAGATTTCTTTGAAATTTCAGAAACATCTTTCAATTCTAGACCAAACCTCAT
>CAZUKZ010000026.1:0-17822 GCA_964621125.1 Candidatus Woesearchaeota archaeon | reverse complement strand
TTGTTGTAACGCAGGTGCAAGTTAAAGCTGAGAAAGGTGGACTGAGGGCTGTACAGAATGTCAAATTAAATGTGGTAAATAAGCCTGAGCTGAAGATCGAAAGGACTAGCCCAGCAGAGTTTGACTATAAAGAGAAGGCGAACATATCATTCTATATCAATACTAAGTCTAAGGTAACGGAGCTTAAACTGGACCTCAATGGTTTCTGGGAGATTGGTGTCTCTGATTTTGAAAATGGAAAGCTGGATGCTGTGTTCAATCCTAAAGGTATAAGGGGAGATAAGCTAAACATAAAAATTACATATAAGGATGTGTTCGGGAAGGAGTATGAAAGCAAGCAAACTTTTGATATCAAGATTCGAAATGTTCCTTGGTATACCAAGGTATGGAATTTTTTACTTGCCGCCATATGATTCTTATATGCTTGATTACAGGGATGTTTTTATAATTGGAAGTAAGGATGATATTATGAAAAATAAGAAGATAGGCATTGGCTTTGGGGTTAAAATAGTCAAGGATGGGAAGGTTTTGTTGGGGAGAAGGCATGATGATCCTGAAAAAGCTGATTCTGCATTGAGGGGAGAAGGAACTTGGACAATGCCTGGAGGAAAGTTACATTATGGTGAATCTTTTGAAGAAGGAGCATGTCGGGAGGTTAAGGAAGAGACAGGATTAGTCTTGAAAGATGTAAGAGTAATTTGTGTAAATAATGATAATAACAAGCATGCACACTTCGTTACTTTGGGCTTATTTTCTGATTCTTTTGATGGTGAACCTGATGTGATGGAGCCTGATGAGATCACAGAATGGAGGTGGTTTGGGATGGATGAACTACCCCAAAAAATATTTACTCCTAGTCAGAAAATCTTAAAGAATTTTAAACTAAACAGTTTTTATTTAAAGCAATGAGCATTGACTTATAAACTATAGCAGTCAACAATAATAATCTTTATAAATTAGCAATTATAACCATTTTACAGAAAACTCATAAAAGGGGGTATAAACCATCTTAAAGATAATTTTAATTATAATCGGGGCAATTCTTGTTTTAGCTATTGGTTATTATTTTGTTACTGAAACACCAAAAAAACACTATAGGAAGGCAAGGAGTTTGCACAAAAAAGGAGAAAGACATTATAGAAAAGGTAATTTTGATCTTGCTGAGGATTTCTATGAGGAAGCTGAGGAGTTTAGGGAAAAAGCGAGGGGGCTAGAATGATGAATTGGTATGAAGAACTTGATTTTGATGAAAATCCATTTGAGAGAAATACGAGGACTGTGGGTTATGAAGACGTACTTGATGAAGTATTCTATTCAATAATGGCTGGAAACATGCTGTTCTTACAGGGTGTAGAAGGTAGTGGGAAGACACAGGTGTTAAGAGAAGCTATAAGGAAGTTTGGGGGAAGGAAGAAAATTATCTACTTGAATTGCAAGGAGCTTGATAAGGAGCTTAACATAGAGGAGCTTTTGAAGAAAAGGTATGGTGTATTAGGCAGGATCTTAAACAAGAAACCTAGGAATATGATTCTTCTATTAGATGAGATAGATTGTCTAGGCTCAAAGAATAGTGAAAGGGTAAAGTATTACTATGACCAAAACTATTTGCAGGCAGTAGTATTCTCTGGTAGGGACCACTCTAAGGTCAAACTTAATGAGAGTATAAAGCAGAGAATAAATAAGATTTTGACAATGAAACCTCTTTCTGATTATGAAGCTGTACAGCTTGTAAGAGAGAAGATTGGTTTTGATCTATTATCAGATCGAGTCATAAAGGAAATCTATAAGATGTCTAAGAGAAATAATAAGAAGTTCCTGCAAAATTGTGAAAAGGTCTGTTTGAAAGCAATTAAAAAGAAGGATTTGAATGAGGATGATGTTAAAAAGATATTGGCGGTGGCAAAATGATTGATATTTGGTATAAACAGTTAGGATTTCATAACAATCCGCTGAGCATAAAGCCGGCAATCTTCACAGATTCCCTTATGGGTTTAAAGGAGAGGGTCGATGAAATAAGCTATTCAATACTGTCTAATAAAAATGTATTCATTGTTGGTGAGTATGGAGAGGGTAAGACTACTATCCTGAAGAAGCTGATAAACGATTTTGGTGGAAAAAAACAAGTTATTTATTTCAGTTGCAATAGGATTGACCATAGGATTAATGTTAAGAAACTTTTGAATGGTAGGTTTGGCTTTTGGGGGAAGCTGTTAGATTTACGTCCCAGGAACATGATTCTTTTGTTGGATGAAGCGCAAGCTCTGTCTAAAAAAGATTATGAGAAACTGATGAACTATCATACAAGCGGTTTTTTCAGATCAATTGTGTTGGTTAGTAGTGAATATCCTGAAAAGAATCTTCCAGATAGTTTCAAGAAGACATTGAAACAAATCAAGCTGAAAACAATAACAGAAGAGGATGCTGTGAAGCTCATAAGGAAAAGAGTAGGTAACCTTCCTTTATTACCGAATGACATGATCAGGTTACTTTTCAAGAAATCTGAAAAGAATGTAAGGATGCTTCTGAAGAACACTGAAGAGGTATGCAAGTATGCAGTCAACTATGGTGAAGAGAAGATTACTGGAGACTTGGTTGAGGAAGTGCTTGAGAAGAAAGAATCTGAGGCAATGATCAAGACTGAACCTCAGGAAGAGAGACTTTTCATAAAGAAAGAGACTCCTGTTGAAGTTGCAAAACCTGTTCGGAAACTTAAGAAGAAGGTTGTTGGAAAAAAGGAAGCTGTTAAGGAAAAACCTAAAGTAGAAGAGGATGGACTTAGGGTTGAAGATGTGATAGATGAAATCCAACATAGGCCTAAAAGAAAAGAAAAGCCTGTTGGCATTGAAATCATAGAAGTAAGGGAAGATGAAATAGAGGAAGAGAAACCTAAGATAAAAGTCACTGACGAAGATTTTGATGAAGAGCTTGAAGAAGAGTTGGCAGCATTACCTCCAGAGGAAGTTGAAGAAAAGCAGAGGAAAAAGAAAGTTAGGCCGCAGACTGCTGAGGAGGCCTTGAATAAACCCACTGAAGATCTTCTTGGGGAAGAGCATTATTATTAATTCTTTTTTTATTTAATTTCACTAAACCTTTATAAATACATTAATTATTTCTCTGTATCATGTCAGAAGATATAATCTGTTTTGAAACTGAAGAGATTGAATTGGGGTTCTCAAAGAATTATATAGTTAGTATTGTAAAGGGGACAAACAAATCCAGTAAAAGGAGTCTTACAGTAGTTGAAGCCAAGGATGATGGTTTTAATAGGGAAGTCTTAGAAAGGGGCAAAGCACATATCCTTATAGGGCTAGAGAAAAAGCAGAGGAAAGATTTTATGCACCATAGAAATTCAGGGTTGAATCAAGTACTGTGCAAACTGGCGAAAAAGAAAAAGGTAGCTATAGGATTTTCTTTCAGTGAGATCTTGAATGCAAGGGATAGGCCTCAATTATTGGGGAGGATGATGCAGAACATCAAGCTTTGTAGGAAATATAAAGTCAAGATAGTCTTTGCAACATTTGCTAAAAACAAATGGGAAATGAGGGCAGCAAGTGACATGCTTAGTTTGGGTAGGGTGATTGGGATGAATCCTGGAGAGGCTAAGAGTTCTTTAGATGTAGTGAAAACTCTTCTGAAAAAGGATGAATTTGTGAAAGGTGTGAAAATTATAGAATGAAAACTATCACCATACATGTCAAGACTAATAAACCCAAGACTGAAATATTAGATGCTGACGATGATTTCTTGAGGGTGCATGTCAAGGCTGCACCTGAGAAAGGTAAAGCAAATTTAGAAATAATTAAACTTTTTACTAAGACGTACAAGAAAAATGTCAAGATAATAAAAGGATTGAAAAGTAAAACTAAGGTTTTGACATTGGGGCCTTAAACTTTAAAACACTTTCTAGTTTGTCTGCAATTATAGTCCCATCCTCAGCATTGAGTTTTATATTTAGTATGTTAAATGATTTTGTCAGATAAGTTATATTCCATACTGGTTTATTATCTGTTGCTTGGAGAATTACAATTATTTTACTAGGAGATTCTCCTGAGTACTTATTGTCTATGAATTCGTTGATTGTATCTATGGCTTCCCTAAAATTAATCTTTATACTTTTAAGATCTAAAGCCATTAGGTCATTTTTTTCTTTCTGAAAAATATCTTGTTCTTCTTTTACTTCAATCTTTTCATGTAAAACAAAAGAGGTAATCTTTTTGGTCTTTGGAGAATAGAAGTCTAATTGCCAAAAAGCATCATCCATCCTTTCATATTCGACCATAGAAAATGCGGAAGTAAGATAACTCTCTGGATTTTCTTCCTTATACTTGATGAATTTTTCCTTTTCCTTAATTGTTGCAACAGCATCTTTGATATTGTTAAGCATAATATTCAAGAATTCAATCAAAGTTTATAAAATTAATGAAAAAAAGAAAAAATTATAGGTTGAGCCGGTCAGCCCAAGTACCTAATAATGGCATCTTCCACACACGTCCCATCAAACAGATAATCACAGCAATTATCCAGAAGATGAATAGTACTACCCATAAGACACCTCCAATGAACCATCCGAGGAATGGTATGGATGCAACAATGCTCAGTACAATGCTGACAAGAAATACTATCAATCCTTGCTTTGCATGGAAATGCACAAATGCATTGTCTCTTTTAATCAAAAGCGGGATTATGAATAGAATCCATAAATAAGATATCACTGCAAGCAACCTTTCACCTGCGGAAGGTAGAGCTCTACGTTTCTTAGCAGCTTTAACGGGTTTCCGCTTCACAGCTTTTTTCTTCACTGGTGCTTTCCTTTTAATTGCTTTCTTCTTAGCTGGAGCTTTTTTCTTCACAACTTTCTTTTTTGCACTTTTCTTTTTTACGGCCTTTTTCTTTGCAGCCATTTTAACATCACCTCTCTTTTAATTTTAAATAAATCTGACTGATATTTAAATGGATTTTAGAGTTTATAAAGATTATCAAACTCAAGCTTTTATAAAATTATCAAGAACAGCATGTTTTTTTGTGAAGGAATAAAGTTTGGCTGGCCGATGGGCAACATCACGTTTCATTTTTCCAATATCTTCAATCAATCCTAATGAAAGTATTTTCTTACGGAAGTTTCTTTTATCTAAATCCTTATTGAATATTATTTCATATGCTTTCTGTAGTTCTGTTAATGTAAATTCCTTAGGGAGGAGCTGGAACGCTGTAGTAGTATATTCAAGCTTATACCTTAAACGTTGTAAGGCATATTTTAACATTCCCTTATGGTCAAATCCTAAATCTGGCAAGTTATATACAGAGACCCATTGCGCTTCGCTCGCATCGGAGCTTGCCTGTAGGTTTATCTTATCTGGTCGTACAGCTGTGAAGTATGCAATGGTAATTACTCTTCCCCTTGGGTCTCTTTTTGGATCACCAAATGTGTATAGTTGTTCAAGATATACGTCTTTAACATTGGTTTCTTCCATGAGTTCTCTTTTGGCTGCATTTTCTAATGATTCATCAACCCTTACAAACCCTCCTGGAATGACCCATTTGTTCTTGAAGGGATCGTACTTGCGCTTGACAAGTATGACTTTTAGGTCATCATTTAGAATTGTAAATACTATGATATCAACAGTTACTGATGGATTTTCATATAGGTGTTGAAACTTGTCTTTCATAGTGTATCATAAACACCACTAGTATTTTAAGCTTTCTTAGGTTCACCAAATGTTATAACATTTAATGGAGACTTGGAATTATTGATTTCTAATACTGATCCGTAATGGAAATTTCTTCCACAGTAATCTCCGTCAATGAATATTTGCCCATCCCACATACAAGATTGGATCACTACAGGAGAATCTACACTAATTCCCTGTAACTCATAATTCCTTCTTCTATCACCCATTGTAGCTAATACTGCTTGTTTTGAGGAGCGCCTTAACATCGGCCCCCCACATTGATATGAGACACTAGTAGATCCTGCCGCAGTAGCGATCCACATACCAGAGTTCCTATGCTCTTCAGTCCTTTCATCTGCAGTTATTTTATACCTTACTTGGGAAGATGGTTGTTTGCCGCATACCATGACTTCATTTAGTACAATCTCTTCTATTCCTTCACCATCAAGATGAAGAAAAAATCTGTTAAGTGAATCTTTTTTTGCCTTTCCTTCAACCACATCTTCAATTTTATCTTTGATATCATACCTTGTTGCAGAACAAAACCACCCTACGCTGCAGTTTCCACCTATAGAATGTGAATTAATTCCCCAGAGAGCTGTTTCCCTAACATAATGTGAAGTCTCAAGAAAAGTGCCATCCCCACCGACTACAATTGCTAAATTAGCTTCTTCAACTTTTTTTTTGAATTCGTTTACATCTTTCTTTATGTCTGACCGATGATATTTTTGGAAACCAATGTTTTTCCATCTCAATAGATCCTCTACCAGCATCAATGTCGCTTCATGTTCACTTTTTTCAAAAAGTAAATCAGGCAATGTGAGCCCTTTCTTTTTTAAAATTTCATCAATATCATAACCTTGTAATCTGTAAAAGTCAAAGTCGCTTGATTTATGTACAATTATTGCTTTCATGACGAATTCCTTCCCTCTTCTTCCCCATGAATCCAATCAGATATTATCTTTGCATGATCGAATGCTAATGGTGGTAATGCATTTAGTTTAAAAAACTTTGCCTTTCTAGCATCAGTACCTGCTTTTATATTTCCTTTAACCTCAACTTCATAGGCTATTGTCACAGTATGTCCTCTAGGGTCACGTTCGGGTTGTGAATAGACATTTGCAAGTTGTGCTCTTAGGCCATTCAATCCAGTCTCTTCTTCTAATTCTCTTAGTACGGCTTCTTCAGCAGTCTCTTGTCCATAATCCATGAAACCCCCAGGCAACGCCCACATGCCTTTGAAAGGATCATTGTCTCTTTGTATAAGGAGAACTTCATTGTTCTTTCTTACTAATGCATCTACTGTTATTGATGGCTTACTGAACTTATTGTTAAATATCTTTTTTATCCTATTGTCACCTTCACATTCAGTGATAATTTCTAATGTGCCTTTTGGTACAAGATTTTTCCAGCTATCTTCATCATTACAGATCATATTCCTCACTTGTGTAGCGCTAGTATAACAGTGATGGTTAACTGGCTTGACTATGTACCCGGCCTTTTCAAAAAGATTTCTTACCACTTTGTTTCCAGTATAGACTACATCAAAATCAGGGCATAACGATTCAACATGCACAACCCATGATTGATAATCATTAATGTCTGGGATGGGGACAACAGTATACTCAAAGTCATTACCTAATGTTTTGCTTATCATCTCTGCTCTTTCTTTTGTAGTAAAAGGGTTGTCTACAGTGTGATGTTCTTGAGAACTTCCAATAGCAATGACTACATAGTCATGCTCTTTAGCTATGTCTTTAATGACTATTTCATGTCCTCTATGGAAAGGTTGGAACCTTCCTATGAAAAACCCTTTACTCATTTCTTTTACCTCCTAAGTTCATATGTGCTTCTCTGGTCATATAGGTCTGCATAAGGCTCCGGTTTTGCCTTGAAAGCATTTCTCCTGGCCAAATTTGCAACCTTTTCTGCTATCTCTTTCCTCATTCCGTATTGGTAATTAATTCTTACAATTTCGTCTAGAGGTATATTGAGTTTTAATCCTACCATGAGCCTGTCAATGTTTTTGTAACGCATTCCAATCTCTCCTTCATCAGTCTGTCCTTCCCACAATCCTGCTGTTGGAGGTTTTCTGATAATCTGCTTAGGTAGTTTTAAATGTCTACAGTATATCCTTTCAGATGACTTAGGGAGTTGCTGTATGGGCTCTATGTCTACTCCTTTGTATCCATCTCCAGCTACCGTGGCATAGCCTAACCAACTTTCAGTAAGGTTAGTTGTCCCTAATACTAGATAACCTAAGCTTGATGCTTTTCCTCTAAGAATCTTCATCCTTTCTCTGGCGTGATTGTTTCCCAACAGAAGGTCATATCCTGGATGCCCTTTTTCAATCCCAGTCATCTTCATTGTAAGCTCAATTGAATCATCAAAATGTCCCTGCACCATCTTATAATTATTAGTCTCTATGCCTAACGAGCTAGCTATTAATAACGCATCATCTAGGTGTTCTTGGGATGTAAACTTTGAAGGTAGTAGCATTCCAAATACCTTGTCTTTTCCTACAGCCATTGCGGCCAATGTTGCACATAAGCTGGAGTCAATGCCTCCGCTCAATCCTATTACATATCCTTTCAGGTTTGATTGCTGTAGATACCTTGCAAGGAATGTTGTGAACCTTTCTGTCAGGTACTTAGCGTCTTCTGCGTTAACGTCAATTAATGTATCTGGGTGGACCCGATACTTATGTCTTAATATTGGAATAATCTGGCCATTGCGTGTTTCTGCTTGCAAATTTCTGTATATTCTCATTTTTCCCTCCTTACGAAAAGTCTCCATAACATGCGCTGATGTATGCATCTATTTTTCCTTCCAATACTTTTTGTGTTGTGATAAACTTAGCACCAGCTTCTTTCATATCTTTTATAGCTTCTAAACATCCTTCTACAGTTATACCTGCTATTGCATCTTCAACTACAAATGTCTCTACACACAGTTCTCTTAATCCTAATACTGCTGCTTTTACACAATAATCTGTTGCGACACCATAAACTACTGCAAATCCTGCTTCATCCAGAAGTTTGTCTACATTAGGGTTAGTGAAAACGTCATAGTGCTGTTTCTCAAAGAAGAATTCCCTCTTATCGCCTATGAGCTGTTCGAGTATATGATACTTTGTCCTTTTATTTGGGATGTAGGTGGGAGATACTGGGTTTGTAACTGGAATCTTTTGTTGTCCCCATGTATTGTCCATGCAATGGTCTGGGAATGGCCCACCATTCCTTTCCAGTTCTTCATCTTTTGGGAAATGCCTGTCAACTGAGCCTGTTATGAGGCAATTGGGTTTGCTTCTTGCGTAATTTGTCAGTTTTTCTAGGTTGCCGGTAAGCTTTTCTGCTCCTGGGACTGGTAATGCGCCGGACTTTAGTATGAAATCGTTTTGTGTATCAACATCATAGAAGATCAAGTTTCCTTTGATCCTGTTTCTTATGTTCTTATTTCTGTCAAACAACATTCTTATCACTCCCTATAAGTTGGATTTTTACAGGGACCTTCCCTCATATCACAACTATCATATTCCTCTTGACCAAGCCTTCGTTCCTCAAACTCCACTGTTACTTTGACTTCTAGTGGGTTACGTGCTAAGAAGAACTTACCATCTCTTTGAGTGCCTTTTTTAACTTCCTCTTCTGTTTTGAATTCTCTTACTTCGTATCCTACAAATTTACTTGTTCTATCCATTGATTGGTATTTTTCTATTAACATGTACATTTTCTTTTACCTCCTGTATGTTCCAAACATCTTTTCTGTTACTTCAGCCTGTAATTCTGCAAGCCTTCCACTTACTTCTACTGGATATGTTTCTGGAGAATCAATATCCTTGTACTCTTGAGCTAACGATTCTAGTTGTGTTTTCTTTTTTTCTTGGATTTCTTCTATGGTTGGTTGGTTGCCTATGGTTTGGCCTCCTTCCATTACTTTCTTGAGAAGAGGTTCTCCTTGCAGAGAATCATCTGCTGTTGTAATGGTGTCATTTATACACTTTCCTTGATCATCAAAAAAACGGTATACTTGCTTCTTCCCAGGTAAGGTTGACTTACTTTCACTGAATTTCATCTTTGGGGTAGGATTACCATATTCATCTGTATCTTCTGCAAGTTTGTATACTCCTGATATTGCTGGAGCGTCCTTTGAAGTTCCCATTTCTGTTCCAACGCCATAGACATCGATGCGTGATCCGCTTGCCTCATGTCTTGAGATTTTGTACTCATTTAGGTCATTGCTTGCTAGTATCTTTACATCTTGTAGATCATTACGGTCAAGGATATTTCTTACGTCTATACTTAGCTGACACAAGTCTCCTGAATCTAGCCTTACGCCTTTAAGCTTGTGTCCTTCCCTTTCCATCTCTTTAGCTACCTTCACTGCATTCCATGCACCTTGAATTGTGTCATAGGTATCTATGAGGAAGACAGATGAATTGGGAAAAGTTTTTGAGTATGCCCTGAAAGATTCTATCTCTGAGTCGAAAGACATAACATAGGCGTGAGCCATTGTGCCGAAGATAGGTAAGTTGAATTCTTTTCCTGCTAAAACATTTGATGTCCCTATAGCTCCTGCAATACAAGATGCTCTTGCCGCAAGCATGCCTGCTGTTGGGCCATGTGTCCGTCTTAAGGCGAAATCTACTACTGCCTTACCTTGTGCCGCTTGGACAACTCTTGAGGCCTTTGAGGCTATCATTGTCTGGAAATTCATTGTGTTGAGGATGTATGTCTCTACTAATTGTGCTTCATTCCTTGGAGCGGTTATTCTTATAATTGGTTCGTTTTGGAAAGCTATTGTCCCTTCTGACATAGCGTATACATCTCCTGTGAATTTGAGGTTAGTTAGATAGTCTAAGAATTGCTCTGGAAAGATCTCCTTGCTTCTTAGGTATTCAATAGAATCTTCATCGAAACTTAAGTTCTCTAAGTAGTGTAATACTTGTTCTAGTCCTGCAACGACAAAATAGGAACGGTTTTTAGGAAGAGATCTTATGAAATAATCAAATGTTGATGAACCGTTTTTGTTATGATGCAAGTAACTTGCGTCCATTGTCAATTGGTAGAGGTCTGTGAGCATTGCCATGTTGTTATCGTTTACGAATCCAGTTTTCATTTTTTCTCCTTAGTGTCTTTTTTACACTTTGTTTTTTATTAAAAAAGGTTGACACAATGTTTGTTTTGTATCAACTTATTGTATGGTAAACACTAACTAGTATTTAAATGTTGTGGATTTGGTAGTTATTACTTTGGGGTGATTACAAAATGGAAACATTTAAATACTTGATAATTTCTATAATTTGTAGAAAAAAACGTTATAATCATAGACTTTTATACGATGCAAGGTTCACAAGGATTAGGGGAAATTGTAGATGAAAACAGCCAACCAAAAGCTTTAGTTCCATATAGGAATGATAGTGAAGGACGTTTAGCGGTTGTTCAATCCCGGACTAGGACTATTATGAATTCTGATACAAAAGAATCTAAAGAAGAGGCTTTGCAATATGTTGGAAAGGAAAGTTTAACGCCTGATGTAGTCTCTGCCCTTGAAAGTAGAGGATATAGGAAACATGAGTTGCCAAATCCTAAATATTTGGAGGCTAAGGCCAATCTCTATGTTAAAGAAAATGAAAGAACTATTGATGTCTTGGTTGAAAGCACACATGAAAATCAGAAGGATAAAGATGAAGACTTAGCATATCTAACACACATGCAGGTAGACAAAAAAGATTTGCAAAGACTTGAGAAGGATTTGGCTATCCAAGGTTATGCACGAGATAGGAATAATGATGCAGAAATGTTCAAATTCAACTTTGATCTTGTTTTTCTTAGTTCAATAGGAGCAATTGCTAGTTTTGCTGGAGCTAGTCCTTTTCATAGTATATTAATGTTCCTTGGAGGATTAGGTGTAGGGTTCGTTTCGGCAGTATGTACTGGAAGGGGTCCTGTACAATATCTCACTAGTCTTCCATCTAGATTTAGATTAAAAAAATTAAAAAAGGCCCTAAGGCTCTAGTTAATTGCCTAGAGTAGTTCTATGCTCACCTGAACTTCTAGGGATAAAACTTCAGCACTATGTTTTCCTCCTTTTGGAATAAATATTGTTGCTAGACTAGAAACTTCATAAATTAATTTATCATCTTCTGAAAGGAGTAAAAGATAAGAAAAAAATTACTTAATTTCTTTGTTCTTGACCTCATCAACCAAGGAGTTAATGAGTTCTTCGATATCAACGCCAAATTTCACTTCGCCAGCGCGAGTCCTTATGGCGAGAGTGTTCTTTTCAACTTCTTTCTCACCGACAGTGACGATATAATTCACTTTTTCCAATTGCGCTTCACGAACTTTCTTTCCCATGGTTTCTGTACGTTCATCCAGCTCTACCCTTAATCCTACGGAATTCATTTTTTCAACAATATCCTTGGCGAAAGCTATTTGTTTATCTGTAATTGTCAATACTTTAACTTGCACTGGATTCAGCCATAATGGGAGTTTACCTTGAGTTTTCTCTAATAAGTATGCTATTGTTCTTTCTGTAGCTCCCATAGAGGACCTGTGGATAATCATAGGTCGTTTCTCTTTATTGTCTTCCCCCAGATATGTAAGGCCAAATTTTTCTGGAAGGGCAAAATCTATCTGTACTGTTATCAAAGTATCTTCCTTTCCATAGACATCATAGTACTGTAAATCTAGTTTTGGACCATAGAACGCGGCTTCTCCATCAGCTTCTTTATATTTCAGCTTAAGCTTATCTAGGATATTTTTCATGGTTTTCTGTGAGTCTTCCCAAGCTTCTGGATTATCGATATATTTCTTACCTTTGTCTTTAGGATCCCATTTCGAGAACCGATACCATGTATCTGTTATCCCTAACTTTTCCATGAGGAAATTTATCAAGTCTAAAACCTTTTCAAATTCTTCTTTTAGTTGTTTCGGGCGGCATATAATGTGTGCATCAGACAATGTGAATTGTCTTACCCTTGTTAATCCTCTTAACTCGCCTGACTTCTCATTTCTGAATAATTGTGAAATCTCTGCGTATCTTTTTGGGAGTTCCTTGTAGCTCCTCGG
The DNA here is from genome assembly GCA_964621125.1 of Candidatus Woesearchaeota archaeon. Classification (GTDB taxonomy): domain Archaea; phylum Nanobdellota; class Nanobdellia; order SCGC-AAA011-G17; family GW2011-AR17; genus CAZUKZ01. Next base: position 5,080 of record CAZUKZ010000026.1, on the reverse strand, counting down.
TTTACGCTTGTATAACACAAACTGGAAAGGACATGTCATAGGCCGTAACGCGAATGTATCACCTCTGATGTTTAAAGTGAACATGTCATCCTTGTAATGCTGCCAATGTCCAGATATTTTATATAAGTCGCTTTTTGCCATGATCGGTGTAGATGTATGAAGGTAGCCTCTCTTCAACTCTTCATCTACAGTGAACCTTTCAATCTCTCTTTTAATTGTAGTACCTTTAGGTGTGAACAATGGTAACCCTCCCCCAACAATCTCATTCACTATATAAAGATCCAAATCCCTTCCTAATTCAACATTGCTTTTAAGGTCTTTTTTACCTCTTGGTGCGCTCATCCTGATTTTAGACATCTTTTTTAACAACTCTTCCATATCTATTTCTTCAGCTTCTTCATCAGGACCAAATTCTCTTGAAAGCTCTGATAATGGATGTCCCTTGCATTTAATATCAAAAGCCTTATACCAACCGAAAGGAGAATGGTCAACCTTAAATTTTTCTGCTTTTAACACCTTTTCTGCTTCTTTCAACACCTTCAGTGCTGTACTGGGATTGCTTGGAGTTGATGTTAGGTGAACGTATGGGTAAAGCACGATAGTGTCTGTCTTGACTTGAGATGCAATGTTCTTGATCTCTTCAACGTATCTTGCAACAGTTGTCTTGGTGTTAGTCTCATCACGTTTCTCAACAGCAGTAAAAACAACTAAGCATTCTTCGAATCTCTTCTTTGCGTCTTTCATCTCTTCTGCTTCCTTCATTGCCTTTTTTTTGGCTTCAAATTCCACAAAGTCCGAGTGTATTGCTAGCAATCTCATTTTATATTCACCTAAGCTATAAGGTAATGGAGGCATGATATTTAAATATAGCGCTATTTTGATATTTCTATTATAAAATAATCCCTAAAACCAAGGAGTAAATTATATATACAATCGAATATTTATAATCTCTATGAAAAAGGGTGTTTATTTAGTATTATTCTTATTAATGATTCCTTTGTCAAATGCTTTATTGACAATTGATGTACCAGTGGAAGATAATTATAATATCGGAGATTCGATTTCCATATCTGGTTATGTGATGAAGGAAAAGGACTTTTCAGGGTATCTCCAATTAACTGTTTCCTGTACATCTGGAGATTTCCCATTACGGATGACACTCATTGATATAGAGAAAGATCAGCAATATTTCTTCTCTTCTGATATAGAAGTGCCTCCTATTGTTATAACAAGCAGCATGTTTGGTACATGTAAATTAAAAGCTAAATTGCAGAAAGTTTTCCAGATGATAGAGACAGCTTCTTCAAAAGAATTTAGCATAACAAAAGATTTACAATCTAAATTCTCAATAGATAAATCAAAAATTCCTGCGGGTAGCACAATTAAATTAAAAGGAGAAGTATCTACCATGCAGGGCAATCCCATAATTGGGAAGGCCGAAGTATACTTGTCTTTAAATTCAACGAGCTTTTTTCTTAATACAGTGGATATTAAGGAAGGGATAATGAACTTTAGCTATAAAGCTACAGCCCTACCTCCTGAAAAATATAGTCTTGATATAAGGGTAAGAGATGTCTATGGGAATGAGAAACTTTTCAAAGGTGTAGCAAGCTTTACCTTATCAAATGAATTGATCTTGAGTGCATCATTGGATAAGCAAAAAGTTGGGCCTGGAGCTGATGTCAAAATAAGTGGGGATGTCAGGAATATCCTTGATGAAAAATTAGATAATCTTTCTATAAAGATTGGTTTATCTTCCAATGTGTTTTCTGCTATAACTACTGGGGGAAAGTTTGAAACAAAATTAACAATTCCTAGTGACCTTAAAACAGGGACTCAGATAATCACTTTGACTGTAAAGGATGGGAAAGGAAATAGTGGTAATACGACTAAATCCATATCTATACTGCCTAAGGGAACTATGATTAAGAATAAGATTAACAAGTTGCAATTGAAACCTAATGAAACTTTGGAAATAACAGCTTTGTTGTATGACCAGGTCTCTGATTTGATGGATGGAGAGATCTCATTGACATTGTTTGATCCTAATGGTCAGGTTATAATATCGAGGAAGCTGTTGAGCAAGCAGAAACTGATATATAAAATACCTTCCCAAGCTTTGCCTGGAGAATGGCAAATTCTTTTGAAGAAAGGAGATATAGAATCCAAAAAATCAATCACTATGGAAGAAGTAAAAAAAATTGACGTTATAATAAAGGATGATGTTTTGGAGATAACGAACGATGGGAATGTAGAATATAAGGATAAGGTCTCTTTCAAATTTAGTAATGGTAAGGAAGAAATTGAGGTGAAAAGTAAGACAAATATTAAGCCTAACGAAACCATTTTTGTCAATCTTAAAGAGGAATTGCCTAAAGGTGATTATAAAGCTATGGTTAAAACTGCTACTGGTTTTGCTCATTTGGGGAACATAAGTTTGGCTTCTGGAAAAAGCTATGGGAATCCTAATGGTTTGTTGATGCTTGTGATTGTCCTAATTATTATTGTGATAATCTTGATTGTTCTTTATGGTTCTAAAGATGGATCCTTTGGTGGGAGGAGGTATTATGGCAGGCCTCATGTGAGGGTTGGTAGGCATAAAGGGAGTATGGTTAGGAAGGAGAAGGTGGATGAGGGGAAGGAATTTACTAATAGGTTGTTTAAAAGTGCTAAGGAGACAGAAAAGAAGATTAAGGAGGACAATAAACCTGATGAGCCTTCCTCTGGTATGTTTAATATGTTTAGTTAGGGGCTTATGAGGATTAAATCTTTTTGGCTATCGTATTCTTTAAGGTTGAAGTTTTTTTTGAGTTCTTTGACTATGTTCTTGAAATTTTTTGATTTTTTTAAGATTGTGAATGCGTAGGTTGCATTGTCTTTAGATACTCTCTTTATTTCCCTTATGGCATTCTTTATGTTTTTGCTATGGTGGAGTGCTGAGACAGAAATTATTGTTCTGAATGTGTTGTCTGGTAGAGGTATATCTTCTGCAGTACCTAGGAACTTCTTACCTTTATACTTCTCTAGCATTTTTTTAGAAGGATCTAGGGCTATGGCTTTGACATTGAAAAAAGATGTTGATATTCCAGTACCTGCGCCAATGTCTAATAAGGGTTCTTGTACTTTAAGGTGTTTTTTGATTACATTAAGCTTTTCAAGTTGTTCTTTTTCATAAAGCTCATTGTAACCTTCTGCAATATTATCGTAATATTCCATTTTCAATGTCCTGGGCAGAGTATGTCATACTTATATTTTGCTAATTTTTTTAAGCTTTTGTCCATTTCTTTTGGAAGGGAGGTTGGTAGGTCTGTCCGTCCTATTGTTCCTCTATGGAATATTGTATCGCCTGAGAATAATATTTTTTCTTTAGGCATCCATAAACAGATGCTTCCTTTGCTGTGGCCTGGTGTATGGATAATCTTAAAATACGGGAGTTTGAGTTCTTCTATAGGGTGGATTGTGGTTTTCTTAAGAATGCTTAATTCCTTTAAACCAAAACTGCAAGGTTACCTGCTTTCTTTAGGCTTTTAATCTCGTCTTTTGATGCGTGTAGTTTAGCATTGGGGTAATCTTTGGGGTTTCCAACGTGGTCGTAGTGGAAATGTGTGTATATGATAATTTTTATATCTTCTGGCTTGTAGCCTATGGAATTTAATTTTTTAATAAGGACTTTGGAGTTCTTAGAAGTCCCTAAGTCTATGAGTATTGGCTCTCCGAAGTCTATGAGATATATGTTTGAACTTAGACCTGGCCCTTTTTTTAATCTCCATATGTTCTTAGTAATTTGTTCGACATCCATTGTTTAAAAGAGTGATTTTAACATTGCTTCATTGATATCTTCTAGTGTATTGGCTTTTAAGTCTGCTAGTGAATGATCTTCCTTGTTGGATGGGAGTCCTTTGACCCCGATACATTTCATTCCGGCGGCTTTGGCTGATTTGATTCCTGCTCCTGAATCTTCTAGGACTATGCATTCTTCTGGCTTGAGATTTAATTTTTTGGCTGTTGTTAAGTATGGTTCTGGGTCTGGTTTGCCTTTTGTTACATCTTCTGAGCTTACTATAAGAGTGAATGAGTTTTCAATCTTAAGCTTTTTAATTACAAAGTCGGCCTGTTTTCTTATACTACCTGTAACTAAGGCTAAAGTATATTTATCTCTTAACGTTTTTATTAGGTAGGTAGCTCCGGGAAGTTCCTTTAGATTTTTTTCTAGATTTTCTTCATATCTTTTTCTATATTTTTCAATGAACTGCTTTACATCTAACTTTATGTTTAGTTTATTAAATGTCTCAGAAAAGAAGTCTATGCTCCTACGTCCTACGAAACCTGAGCCGTCTACTTTCTTTCCTGTTAATTCTTCCAACATAGCAGAAGATACTTGAAAGCATATAGTTTCTGTGTCTACCAATAACCCATCCATATCTGTAATTACTGCCTTTAACATATGGTAAGTGTGTAAAGAGAGTAATATAAATCTTTTCTATTTGCTATCTATAGTTTTTGGGTTAGAACTCAAACCAAGAAGGAAGTAAAAAAGTAAGAAATTATACTTATGAAAATTGATATGAGTAAAGTCCATCCTGAAATTTTTAGTATCTTAAATTTAAACGGAATGATATTTTCAGCTAAGGAGTAAATCTGGTTAGCATAGGCTTTAGCTATCCTTGAGTTATCTTTTGGTAAATCTTTAAGATAATTATAATATTCTTTTCTTGAATAGAATTTAACTATGTTCTTATAATAGAAAATATCTGCTTTGACTCTTTCTTTTTTGGAAAATATCCTAATTTTGGGAAGTATTATTAGTATAGATAGTAAAGAAGCACAAAAAGAACCAACAAGTAAAATAATAAAAGGCAAATTATGTATGATATTAAAATTAGATAATTCTACAGATAATAGTTTATTGAGAATGAATACTAATATGAGTGTACTTGCACCGAAGATAAAGTTAGATTTTGAAATTAGTTGGGCATCGATATTAACATTAAAGTCTAAGATGCTTAACCAGATTCTTCCATCAAAAGTAGATTTCTCTTTTTTCTTTTTGGCCATGTTTTAATCAAGAGAAATAAACTAT
>CAZUKZ010000025.1:0-18483 GCA_964621125.1 Candidatus Woesearchaeota archaeon | reverse complement strand
TTTGACCAACTTAGGCCTAATCTCTCCCCAAATTCAAAACCATTCTACAGAGCCAGAACTTCTGGTTCTTTTAATATTAGGCGAATATGCTCTTTCTTTTCTCTTCCCATAAATTTGACAATAGTCTCTAATGGGACATCATATCCTGCTTGAGAAAAACTGTCCTGAAAAGCGTAGGCTGGAACAATACTTTTTGGATCGAACAGTGTGCCTGCGCCGTCAACTATTAAAAGTTTTAATTTAGATAATTGGTATGCTCCTCGCATTTTGAGATAAGGTAAGAATATGAAGTATTTATATTTTTCTTTGTTTTTACTGAGATAGAATACCTGAAGATAGAGCTGCGTTTTCCCAGGCTTTTAATTGAAGTAATAAAAATGCTGCTATGGCTGTTATTGTTATGATTAAGGCGATAAGGTTCAATACGAAAGCGGTACTACCTGTCATTGTTCTATGCTCTGAATTTTGTTTTGTTGCGAAAACTAATCCTACTGTACCTAAAATCAATGAGAATACCTGTATGATCACAGAAAAATATGATACATTTGGTAGTAACGGTTTGACATATGATGCAAACGGCAAACTTATATCGAAAAGCACAACCATAAGTGGAGTAAATATAGATAAGTGGAGAATTCCGAATATGAGTGAGAGTATGCCGAATATACGGCCTGGTTTCACTTCTTCAGGTTCTTTCTCTTTTTTAGGCACTTTCTTAATGTTAATACGTTTACCACAACATGGACAGAATGCAAATCCTGGAGTGATTATAGTACCACATTTACTGCATGTTAAATTTGTTGATTTTGCTTTACCTGTTGGAGCTGTTGAGGTTTCACCTTCATTAGCTTTCACGCTTACAGCCTTTATTGAGAGTTTGCCTTTATCTACTGAGATTTTTTTTGTTTTTATAGGTTTGCTCTTGGAAATGGCTTTCTTTTCCTTTTCTTTTTTAACTTTAGCCTTTTTAGGAGCTTTAGGATCCTTGCTTATAAGACCCATTTCTTCTAATGTAAGCAAATCTGCCTCACCCTTTTTAGAAAAATAGTTTGCCATCTAAGATTTAATAGAATGTGTTTTGATTTATATAATTATTGGCTTTTTTGGATGCTATTCTTTATCCTACCAAGGTAGGACTTAAGTTTAACCTTAACTTCTATCTCTAATTCGGAATTTAATCCTAAGTTTTTTACCTCTTTATTCCAATCGATGCCTTTTGGGAGGGTTGTGATAGTACCCACTAGATCTCTTCCAGCCTCTTTTATGTCTTCTTCAATTTTATGGGCTTCCTTGGTTCCAAACATCCGGGTAGCTGGAAATTTTGTGAATGCATTTGCTCCGGCTTTTAGGAGTAAGCCTACTTCTTCATAACGCCTTGCAGTTGTCCCAGCAATAATCTCTAGTTTAGGGAATCTGATTCTTGTTTTAGCAATCCACCAGAGATAATTTGCAGTTTTAGGTCCTTTTGAGTTTTCGAATTTAGTTTCCTTAACTGGTTTTAAAGCATAGAATGTTATCCTTGATAATTGATGCTTTTCTATGAAAGCGGCCAATAACTTGAAATCTTCCTTCTTTTCTCCTAATCCAATAACTAAAGTCATACTTTTTTTGAAACTTTTGGCATACTCAAACATATCTTCATATGGGGGGATTGGCTTGTCTGGACAAATAGTATTATGGAGTTTTGGTTCTATGGCCTCAATGGAACTTACAATGCCCTTAACATACGGTTTGAACTTATACAAATCATCTTTTGTTATGGCTCCTAGGTTCAGCCAAACTTTTTCACCGTAAACTTTGCTAACAAGCTGGGCAATATGAAGAATATCCTTTATAGGAAATATTTGGTAGCCACCTGTTAGGAATTCAATTCTCCAGCCAAACTTCTTGCACAATAATACCTCTACTAACATAGAACTTATAGATCTTTTTGCATTTTTTGCATAACGGATTTTGTGTTTCTGTGTTGAACGGAAACAGAATTTGCAGGTACCTACATCACAGTACCAGCTAAGAAAAATACAACGGCCATACCATGTTATGTTGCTGAAGTTATCCTTGTAAATCTTGTTTGCTTCTTCCATTAGCTTTAAGGTTTCGGGATTCATAGTTTAGAAAAAATTTGTGGAGTATTTAAGGGTTTTTGAATTTTCTTCTATTACTGACTCCTGTATCCTCGTACTTTGAGCTTCTTTATCCTTTCTTTGTCTATAAGTTCAAGCTATGCATCAAACAATAGTTTTGAAATGTCGTTATATATTTTAAATTCCTGGCTTAAATGGATTGTGATTTATAGAAGAAATGCTACTATTAATCCTAAAATGGGGATGATAGAGAAGACCAAAATAATCTTTTTAGCAAACTCTTTGGCTCCGAAAAGATATGCTATGAAACCCTTGACAATAGTGTTTGATGCGGCGGCTATTGTGATTGCTATGCCAGCTGTCTTTAATGTCAAGTCACCTGCTGCTGCTAAGCTTGCCATACTTAGAGTAATTGCATCAACATCCGCTAATCCAGATAATAGGCTGGCAACATATACTCCTGCGTTTCCGAATAGGAGATTAGCTATTTTGGCTACGACTAAGACCAAGGCAAAGAATAGTCCAAATTTCAATGCCGGAGCTAAGGCAAAGGGTGTCTCAAATTCAATATCATGTTCGGGATTCTTTGTGTTTTTCCAAAATATTATGGCAGCTATAAGGCCAACTATTGCCATGACAAACATTGGTACGAAGACGTAGAGAAGGAGCTTGTTGTTGATAACTAGTACCTCAATTATTATCCTGATGAACATCATTGATGAAGCGATTACTGTAGCGAAAACAAATGGGTTGACGTAACGTTTGTGTTTTTTGCTTTCTGCTGACATTGTTGATGAAACAGCAGTACTTGATACTAGTCCTCCAAGGAATCCAGTCATGCCAATGCCTTTCTTTGTGCCTATGTACTTTATCAATAAATAACCGACTAAACTTAATCCTGAAATGAAAACTACCATAAGCCAAATCTTGTAAGGGTTGAATACGTTAATCTGGGATACGAATGATGTTGAGATTGATGGTATTGAAGATATAACTTTTGAAATGTAAGGTATATCCATTGGTGAGAAATTCTTATTAGGAAGGAATGGAAGGACAACAATGGAAACTATTGCAAATTCTATAGTAGCGAAAAGCTCATTCTTCTCTATTTTCTTTGCAAAACCATGCAGCTTACCCTTGAATGCCAAAAATGTTGCGATTATTACTGTGAAAATGATTGCCATAGATGCGTAACCAATCGTGCACATTACTCCTAAGACGAATGCAAGCATGACTGTGATTTGTGTAGTGGCGCCAATTTTCTTTTGAATGTTTGACAGTACGTAGTATGATATGATGCCCAAGGCTGCCAAACTCAAGAATACTATAATCACGAACATGTAGGAATTGAAAACTGTCCTGGAAAGAAATCCAGTTATGGCTCCTAAGAGAGTTATTAGTGTGAAGGTTCTTAGGCCTGCAAAATCCTGTCTTTTTAGAGTTTGCTGCTCCATCTCCCTTTCTAATCCAATCAGGGCACCTAATGCTATTGCTACGAGAAAACCTTTGAAAACAATGAATTCAACCAAATACTTACACCTCTTTATAGTTTAATGGTGTTTTTTATATATAAATGTTTGTTGGGTGTGTTGTAATTATTCAGTGGTTAAAATGATAAAGTTTATAAATCAGTGATCACCCCAGTTTTTATCAGATTTAGGTATTTAACATAGTAAACCTAGAAGGCCAATTAGCAAGGATAACCTTGAAAGGTATTAAATGTTCAGAGGGAAATATAATGAAAACATATGAACAAGTATTGGAAGGAATGGGGTATAAGGATTTTCAGAGATTGTTCCCTGCAAGCTGTGCTGTGTATAAAGCTAAAAAAAGTGGAAGTTGGAGATCTGTGAAATTACCTTCCTCTTCTACAATGATAAATTCTATCAGAAGAGAGGCTAACACGCTATCTTCACTTCAAGGTATGAGAAACATAACGCATATGGTTGATTATCATCATTCCTTGCCTTTTGATATCATTTTGGATGAAGAGGATAGGAGGGCTTGGGGTGAAGACAAGGTTGAAAATCCAACAATGCTTGAGAAGGAGTATGTTGAGGGTACCTTGTGGGGTGATTTGACATTATCTAAGAGAAAGTTGCTATTAGCAAGGGTTAAGGAAATTGTTAGAGAGTTGCATGGAAGAGGTTTTGCAAACCTAGACCTAGCTGAACCGACTAATATTCTAGTAACTGAGGATGATGAGCCTTATATCATAGACTTGGGCAGTGCTGTCCATGTATCAAGCTTTGAATATAATCCAGGATCTTTTGATATAATGGCGGATATAGATCTTAATGATCTAAGAAGAGATAGGATGTGGGTGGAGTAAGGATTTATTAAGGGGCTTTTTGATGTTGTATATTTTTTAAACACAAAACACTGAAAACTTAGAAAGTCTGTGACCTTAAACCTTAAATACTATTATATTTAATCTTATCCTGAGGTAATTAGAAAATGAAAGTTATACTATTGGGCCCTCCGGGGACTGGGAAAGGGACGCAGGCACAGATGATTGCAAAAGAGTTAAATGTAGCACATATTTCTACTGGAGAGATGTTTAGGCAGTTAGCAGCTGAAGGTGATGCTGTGGGTGTAAAAGCTAAAGAGGAATTTTGGTCTAAAGGGTTGTTGGTTCCTGATAGTATAGTAAATAGTCTTTTGAAAGTAAGATTGGAAAAGCAGGATTGTGAGAAAGGTTTTATTTTAGATGGCTATCCTCGAACATTGTTGCAGGCTGAGTCATTGCTTGCTTTAGAGATTAATGGTAAGAAGGTTGAGATCAACCAGGTTATAAACTTGTTTTCTGATGAAGAGACTATCGTCCAAAGGTTATCGGCAAGGCAAACTTGTGAAAAGTGTAGTAAGATTTATGGTATTGATTTTCCTCCTAGGGTGGAAGGGAAATGTGATGTTTGTGATGGAGATCTCTACAGAAGGGCTGACGACGAGCCAGAGAAGATTAGGGCTAGGTTCAGGGAGTATGATGAGAAGACTGCTCCTTTAATAAATTTCTACGAAAGTAAAGGGTTGTTGCAAAACATTGACGGTGTGCAAAAACCTGACAAAGTGTTTAAAGATATTATGGAAGTACTGAAAGAGTAAGCTTAATATAGAAAAAAGACTCTATAATATTACTATGGATGATCCGAATATTGTGATTGAACAGATTCTTCAAAAAGTAGAAGCTTCTGGTACGCCTATTTTAGATAGGGAAGTTAAGAAGCAGTGGGTGCAGAACAATCTGAACAAAGGTTTCACTGCTGAAATAGTTTTACAGAAATTGAAAGAAAGCAATTTTAATTTTGCCATGGCTCAACAGGCGTTGGACCAGGAGTTTCAGAAAAAACAGGTTGGATTGGTACAGGATGTGGCAAAACTTAAGGAAAAGGAAGAAGGGCAAAAGAAATCTTCTCAACTTACTTGGATAATAACTTCTTTCTTAATCGGTGCTGTAGGTGCGTTTACGGCTTACATTCTGAAAAGTACTACTAGTGGTATGGATACAGGAGGAGCAATGGGTGGGATGGGGGGAGTGACTTCACTATTGACCACCATAATAAAAGCAGGATGGATAATAGCTATAGTTGGTGGATTTGTTGGGTTATTTTTGGTTGTAATGTTCTTGGCGAGTTATTTGAAGAAAAAAGCTGGAGAGAAGGAAGAGGGTGGGATGGAACAGCCTAAAGAAAAAGTTATTTAAACCTTGCAAGGCTTTTATTTCTTTATGAGAAAAAGAGGCCAAGTCTATATCTTAGTAGCATTAGTGATAATTGTTGCACTTTATGGGCTTTTTGCTGTAACAAATAAGTTTACACAAAAGAGTGTTGATAGTGATTTTGAGGAGATTTCTGATAATTATGCTCGGGAGAGTGTAAGGTTTTTGAATGAACTTCTTAGCAAGCAAGATCCTAGTCTGAAATTTAAGGATAAGTTCATTAATTTTACGGTGGATTTTACTACCTATACTCAACTGAAAAATCCAGATTATGGATTGGTCTATGCCTTCAAGAAAGGGGATAGTTTGTATGTTGGGAATTTCTTAACTGAAAGTCTAATATTAGAATGTGGGTGTGGGGTTGGGAAGTGTAATAGTTGTGATGTGAACTATGCAGGGAAAAAAGATATAGTGCTTGAGGGTTGTTACTCTAAAATTCAAAGTGAAATAGGGTTGGATGCATTTTCTTTCGCGATGGCTACTCCTAAAGTGGATATGGCTCAATTGAAGGATTGTATTAAAACGATATCTAATGCAGGAGACATAAATCAAGTGTACATGTCTGCGGGTGTGACTACATATGCTTTTGATGTATCGGCTAACAAACCTGAACTTGCCATCGTGAGTAGGGAGGAAAAAGATGAGCAGAAGAAGGTTTTTGTTGGCGGCAAGATGGCTCCTCCCAAAAAAAGTTTGACACAGAAATCGCCTTTCACAAAGTATTGTGCGAAAAAGTTTGGTGGGTGTGACACTAAATATTGTTTAAGTGTAGGTAGTTCATGCTTAGTAAAGTGTAGTGCATTGTATAAAACTCAAGTCAATTGTAAGGATCCGATGTGTAAATGGAATAAAAATACTAAGGCTTGTCAATTAAGAAAGAGTATCAAAGGAGGAAAATCATGAAATCTAAAAAAGGAATATCTGCAATAATCGGTTATGTTTTGCTGCTGGGGTTGGCGGTGGCTTTAGGGATGTTTGTAACATCATGGTACCTGAAATCTTCTGGAAGTCAGAGTGAGCAAGTGCTTACAGCTGTGGAGGGTGGATTACTATGCGAAGAAGTGAGTATCAATATGGGCTTTGATTACGAGAATTGTAAAGTGAAAGTAAAGAACACTGGCAAGTTCATCATAACTAAATTTGACTTGGCTTTCTCCGGTGGGGCAGGGGTATTGAATCCAAGCCAATATACATATAAGGAGGCAATACTTCCTAGAGCAAATGCAGAATCTCTGAAATTGCCTTTTACTAAAAATCAAAAAAATATCAAAGTTAGTGCAACACTATATATAACGAAAGACAGTAAGTTATTGTCTTGTGCAAAGGAGAAAGAGTATATCTCAAGCGGAGAGTTCAAATGTCCTGCAGTATAATAAGATCCAAAAAAGGGGCATCATGGTTAGGGTATGTCTTGGCAACAGCACTATTCATAACATTATCTATAGGTACCATCATGTGGTTCACCTCTACAGCTGAAACGGCAACTAAAGGGACAGTTGAATTAGCAGAGGGAAAGGCTGAGTGTCGGAGTGTCCTAATCTCTTCCAGTTTTGATGAGGGTGATTGTAAGTATTCTGGAACTTTATCTATTGAAATTAGTAATAAAGGAATGCTGAATATTGCGAAGCTTGTTATACAGGAACCTACGACCTCTTGGGAGAATAATAAAACATTGGTGGTTGGAATGGGTGTTGAGCTAACTAATCCGATAAATTTAAATAAACAGTCTACTCCTGTATATATAGTACCTGTGATAAAAAGTGCTGGTAAGTTTTTCGGCTGTGCAGATAAAAAATTGAAGTTGGCATGTAAAAAATGAAAATAAAGAGGATGAAAAAGAAAGGAATTTCTCCTTTGATTGCAACTGTTTTACTAGTTGGATTTACAGTGGCGTTGGTTGTTCTTATAATTTTGTGGGGGCGGAGCTATACTGAAGAACAGGCTGCAAAGCAGGGTGCCTTGTCAAAAGCTAAATTGAAATGCCAGCAGATAGGGTTTTCTATCCCTACACAACCTTCTAGTTCAGGTTTAACATTGAAAAATATTAAGTCTGTACAGATAGATGATTTTATATTTAGAGAATTATCTTCTTCTGGTTCTGCGAAATTGATTAATCCCAAAACTACACCTGTTGTTCTTTCAGGTAATGGGCAGACTACTGTAACATTTAGTACTACTCCTAAAAAGGTAGAGATAATACCAAGAATCCTTGCTGGCGGCAGTACTTATGTGCCTTGTTCCGCACAGTCTAAGAAAGTAAATTTTAAGTGAATTGAGATGGATTCTAAGTTTGTTTTAATGTTTTTGGAACTATGAAGAATAAATGCGGGAGACAGGTTTCGAACCTGCGTAGACACTAAGTCATACGGTTTCTTAAATCACTGAGCAAGAAGCTCTCTTATCTCAAGTTTCTTGAGCCGTACCCGTTTGACCACTCCGGCACTCCCGCTTATTGAACTGTTTAAATTATGGCTTGTTTAAATAATTTTCCATTTATTTTTTGATGTTTCAACCCGAATCTTTAAATACTTTCTTTCATAGGGTTAAATTATATCTAATATGAAACCTATAATTAAACTAGAGGATGTATGGAAAATCTATAAGATGGGAGAAGTAGATGTTCCTGCGTTAAGAGGATTAACCCTAGAGATAAAGAAGGGTGAATTTGTTGCAGTCGTAGGTGCTTCTGGATCTGGGAAAAGCACGTCAATGAATATGATAGGGTGCTTGGATATACCTACTAAAGGAAGAGTAATATTAGACAATCAAAACATAGCGCACCTCCATGAGTCAACTTTGGCGCAGATAAGGGGGAGGAAGATTGGGTTCATATTCCAGACATTTAATCTCATTCCAAGCTTTAACGGAATAGAAAATGTTATGTTACCTATGACTTTTCAGAATAAGACTGAAAATGAAAAGTTAAATAAGGCAAAAGCCCTTCTAGAATCAGTAGGGTTGGGACATAGGATGGAACACAAGCCTGGGGAAATGAGTGGGGGAGAAAGGCAGAGGGTGGCTATTGCAAGAGCACTAGCCAATGACCCTGAAGTAATACTTGCAGACGAGCCCACAGGAAACCTTGATTCAAAAACTGGAAAGCAAATCATGGAGATCCTGTGCAAGCTTAATAAAGATGAAAAAAGAACTATTGTATTGGTAACGCATGATGTGAATATAGCTAAATGCGCTGAAAGGACGATAAGATTAAAAGATGGGAGAGTGATAAATTGAAAAAACTTATAATTGTAATAATGGCGTTATTGTTAGTGCCATTGGTTGTTGCGGAAACGTCAACTTTGGTTAATATGCCTGGCTTAACAGACCTTAGGATAGTAATACAGAAGTACAGTCCTTCTCCGGTACAGCCCGGAACATATTTTGATCTATGGTTGGAAGTTCAAGGGGTGGGGATTGGATTGAAGGAGGATGTATTAGAAGATCTGAAGATAACCCTTGATGAAAGTTATCCTTTCTCACTTGATGCTGCTACTAAAGCTACACAGACAATAGGAAAGCTTGGCTCGAACGAAAGAGTTACGTTAAAATATAAAGTAAGGGTTGCGGATACTGCTGTGTACGGCTCGAATGAGATGAGGTTTAAGGTTATGGCTTTCGGGTTAAAGCAATCTATAACATCCCAACCTGTACACATTGATGTCAAGAGTGTGGATGTGACATTATCAATTCAGAATATATCTACAGATCCAGCGAGTCTTCTTCCAGGAAGCAAAGCAAAGGTCTATGTTGTTTTAAAGAACAATGCTGATACTGCTGTAAGGGAAATCAAGGCAAAATTAGATTTAGGTTCTGTTCCGTTTGCCCCTGTGTCTGCAACATCTGAAAAAGATATAAGGATACTTAAACGAGGTGCAACATCTAAGTTCATATATGATATAATAACTTTAGCGGATGCTACAGCTAAAGTGTATAAAGTACCTTTAATCTTAACGTACAGGGACTCTTCTGGCACGCAATACACAAAGAACCATACTATTGGTTTTATTGTGGATGCAAAACCTGATTATAAAGTTTCTTTGGAACAATCCGATGTGCTTACTGAAGGCAAGACTGGCAAGGTAGTAGTTAGTATATCCAATACTGGGCCATCTGACTTGAAGTTCTTGACCTTGAAGCTATTGGATGATAAGGCTTATGAAGTAATAAGCAAGAACCAAGAATATCTTGGGAATTTAGAGAGTGATGATTTTGAGACTTCTGAATTCAAGATTTATGTGAAACCAAATGGCGGGAAGGCAAAGCTTAAGGTTGAGTTGGACTATAAGGATGCTTACAATCAAAGGCACACTGAACAGAAAACACTGGACCTTAAAGTATACACTCAGAGAAAGGCTTTGGCGTATGGTGTTGGCGGTAAGAAGAATATGTTCGTACAGATTCTCATCTATGCTGTCTTGCTGCTTTTGGTATTCAGGATATACTCTTCATGGAAAAAGTTCAGAAATTTAGAACAAGCTGTGAAACAAGGAGTGAAAAGTCTACTAATAACTTTCTTTAGGATGATATTCTGGTTCAGATGGAGAAATGTGAAAAGGGTTCCTAAGAAGATAGCACTATTCTTTAAGGAAGTGTGAGGAATTCCCTATGAGGAGTTACCTTAACTTTGCTGTGAAAAGTATCAAGCATAGGAAGTTGCGCTCCTCTTTGACTATATTGGGGATTATAATTGGGATTGGTGCTATAATTGCTTTGATCTCTGTATCGCAGGGATTGGAGAATGCTATAACTGCCCAGTTTGATAAGATTGGTAGTACTAGAATTTATGTCATGCCAAAAGAAATGCAGATGGGAAGTTTTGGTGTTGTTCCATTTACTAATAGGGATGTTGATCTTGTGAAGAAGGCTGTAGGTGTGGAATGGGTGAACCCTTATCTTATGATAACGGGGGAAGGAAGTTATGGGAATGAAAAGAAATTCTTGGAGTTTTTAAGGGCTGGAGAGCCTAGTAGCCTGAAAAAGTCTTTTGAGGCTTTTGATTTTGATTTATTAAAAGGAAGATATATAGTGAATAGTGACAAGTACACTGCAATGATTGGCTATAGGGTTGCAAAGGATCTATTCAAGAAGGAGATGGACGTAAACAATAGATTAGAGATTAAGGGGAAAAAGTTTAAAATTGTTGGTATATTCGAGCCTATTGGAACAGAAGATGATGATTTTTCAATATTTATTCCAATGGATACTGCGAGGGAACTTTTCGACAAGAAGAATGAGATTTCAATGATTGAAGCGAAGGTTGGAGAGGGGGTTGATGTCAACATGGTTGCGAAAAGGATTGAAAGGAGGCTGAAGAAATACAGGGGGGAAGAGGATTTCTTTGTCATGACACCTGAACAGCTGTTAAAACAGGTTGGGCAGATCCTGAGTATAATTAAAGTGGTTTTGGCTGGGATAGCTGCTATAAGCTTGCTTGTTGGTGCGGTTGGGATAATGAATTCCATGTACACTAATGTATTGGAAAGGACAAGGGAGATTGGGATAATGAAATCTGTTGGTGCTACGAATAATAACATAATGATGATATTTCTTATGGAATCTGGTATGGTTGGATTGATCGGTGGTGTGTTAGGGGTTGTTGGTGGGATGGGGTTATCTTTTTTGATAGGGGAGGTAGCTAAAGGTTTAGGGTTCCAGTTATTGAAAATTGAAATTGATATTTGGTTAGTGGTCTTTGCTTTGGTCTTTGCTTTTGTTGTAGGGGCATTGTCTGGATATCTTCCTGCAAGGCAGGCTGCTAAACTAAAACCGGTGGAGGCTTTGAACTATTGAGATGTTGACTTACTTGAAATATGGGATGAAGCATATGAGGCACAGGAAGATCAGGTCTTGGCTCACTATCTTAGGAGTTGTCATAGGAATAGCTGCTATTATATCTTTAGTATCTGTAGGTGAAGGCATGGAGCATGCGATAACTAAGCAGTTTGATAAGATGGGGACGAATAGGATAACTTTAGCGCCAAAAGGTTTGAGGGGCCCTCCTGTTGGGATGGAAGGGTTGACAGATAATGATGCTGAAGTGGCTGCTAGGGTCAATGGCGTGGATTACGTCACTGCTATGCTTATAAAAAATGAACAAGTAGTGTTTGGGTCTGATAAGAAGCAGGCAAGGATTGTGGGCTTTCCTTCGAAGAACATCCAAAAGCGTTTCTCTGATATGGATACAACGTTTAAGGAAGGGGGTTCTTTCGCGAGCTCTGATAAATATAGTGCTCTGGTTGGTAAAGATATTGCCAAAGATTTTTTTGATAAGGATATAGTTTTAAGGAATAGTGTTAGCATTGGTGGGAAGAAGTTTAGGATTGTTGGGTTGTTTGATGAGATAGGGGTGCCTTTGTTTGATGGTTCTATCTTTATACCTCTAGATACTGCAAGAGATTTATTTGATGAACCTAAGATGATAAGCTCAGCCTGGGTGTATCTTAAGCCTGGTGTAAATATTGATAATGTAGCTAAGAGTATGGCGAAGAAGCTTAAAAGATCTAGGGATGATGAAAATTTTGAGGTCTATACTCCTAAGCAGTTGATGGGGCAGGTTGGGGAGATACTCTCTATTGTTAGGTTTATATTAGCTGGGATAGCTGCTATAAGCTTGCTTGTTGGTGGGATAGGTATAATGAATGCTATGTTTACTGCTGTGCTTGAGAGGACTAGAGAGATTGGCGTGATGAAAGCAGTTGGGGCTACGAATATGAATATAGTCACATTGTTCTTGGTAGAGTCTGGCATGATTGGGTTGTTGGGTGGCGTGTTGGGGGTTGGGTTTGGGTATGGGATGTCTTTCTTAGTTGAGATAATTGCGACTCAGTTAGGTTTTCCATTTATTAGTATAGAAATAAATTGGTTGTTGGTTATCTTTTCTTTAGGTTTTGCTTTTGTAGTTGGGGTGTTGTCTGGAACAATTCCGGCTTTCAGGGCAGCTAAGTTGAAACCTGTTGATGCTTTGAGATATCTTTGAATGTTACTACTCTTAAGTTAAGGCAAAACCGAAACATTTAAATATGACTATCCTTTCTTAATATTAGTATTTTGGGGGCTAAATGAGGTATTTTATATACATATTAATAACATTACTTGTGCCTACGTTGGCATTAGCTTTTGCTTTCTCAAACGGAATCGTATCAAGTGATAGTCAGAATGCAATGGATAGGCTTTCCCCTTCTGATACTATAAAATTAGACCAGATAAAAGTCTATAACAATAAAGTTATATTAGAAATTCCCGGGGCTATATGGACACAGTATGAAGCGACACGTTCCATGGATCCTTTATTAGACAAGGGTGCTAACGGACTTGAAGTTCCAGTAACTTCTGAGAAGCAGCTACATGAAGGGGATATCGTGTCTTATAAATCTAATTGGAATGATACGTTAATTATACATAGAATAGTAAAAATTGGTGAGGATGGGCAAGGCACATATTATGTTCTTAAGGGGGATAATAATGAAACTTCTGATCCTGGAAAAGTGAGGTTAGGACAGATAAAATACAAACTTATTGCGATTATTTATTAAATAAATATTGGGGGTAAAACTAAAAATGAAAGAAGCAAAATGCAAGGAATGTGGCGCAATCTATACGTTAGAAGAAGATTTTATGCCTAAGATATTGACCTGTACATGTGAGTGTACGAAGTTTAAGGTTGCAAGTATGGAGGCTTAATAATGCCAAATCCAGCGGGTGGGAGAATGGCTTATAGTACTGGTGGTGGGTCGGGGGTGCAGGTAAGAGGACCAACTCCAGAGATAATTAGTGAAGCAGAACAAACTTTACCTATGACTGTGGATACTGTGTTGGGATTGATTTTATTGGTGTTGAAGTTGTAAAAATTTAGATAAAAATAAGCAACAGAAACCCCAAAAAACATCCTAAACTAATAAAAGGCATTGCCGGATAAAACTTCTTACTATCTCCTTTCAGGAAAAGTAAAGCCAAGGCGAAAGCAGTAAACAAAGGGATAATCAATGCTTTCCAACTTAAGAGACCAATACCCAAACCATTCATCACAACAGCAGTAAACAATAGAGGGATTCCCACATCTCCACCACCCAAGATCGCTACTCCATTTTTATGCGGAATCATCAACCCAGCAAAAGCAACATTATGACTCTCAAACTTTGCAAGTTTTATCATATGCTTGGTTTTCATAACAGCTATATAATCATAGATGGAAATTAAGATAAGGAGCACGACTACAGATGTAATGTTCAAAATGGGAACGAATATCGCTGCTAACCCCCCATAGATGAAAACTTCAGTAAAGTTGTGCACCACAGCGTTACGCTTAGAAATCTTTAGGAATGCAAGGACTAAAGCCGCTATGATAGCCAATGTCTCTGACATAAAAACTGATAAGCTTATAACCAGGGCTAAAGCTACACTTAGAAAAAACCAAACCTGCCACACCCTCCTTAATTCATATTTCAAAATGAACAATCCTACAACCGTTGCGATAAGTAAGAACAGTATTATAGGAATAAAAGATGTGCTTTTGTCTTCTACCTGTGGCCTTTCTATACCTAATGGTAACTTTTCTTTATCTGAATAATGTTCAGTTATTACTAATCCCAGAACTTGCGCAACTAGAAATAATACAACAAGAATGGAAATAACTTTCAGATTATGCTTCACCTTATAACTTATACAGTCTTTCTGATATAAAAAACTTTATAAATTGCCTTAAACTATTATTCAGTAGGGAAGAGGTAGACTACATGCAAAAAAAAGAGGGAGACCTATTAGGAATATTGATATTGTGCTTAGTTGTAGTAATCTTTACATCAAGCACACTGGCTGCAACGTCCAACTCTTCTAACTTAACTATACAGAATAACACTAACGCTTCTAGTATTACACCCAACATCACAACTCCTTCCACTCCTAAAGTCAATTTTTCATTCATAAATTTGAAGTTTTCGACAACAAAAGATAAGTATACTTTGAATTCTGCATTACAGCCTACGATAACATTGATGTTGAATGAAACTATCGGCCCTAATGAAACAATAACTTTAGAGATACAAGGTTATAACAAGACAACTTTAACTTTGGCGCAATTGCTAAAGAACGCAAGCATTTCATATAAGGTTTCAAAATCAAAACCAAAAAAATCTAATCCCCAAGTGTCAAAGACTTTGACTTTTGATAAGGCTGGGGTGAAGAAAATAGCTATGAGTTTGCCTAAGAATGCTGATGTAAATTCAGTAACAATGGACATATCTGGGCCTTCTGGAAATAAATTATTTTTTCCAAGGATTGATGTAAGGGATGACGGTTCTATTGATTGGTTTTATCTAGGGAGTTTTGTGCAATGGAAAGGGAATTACACAATACCTAAGGGGTTAGACGAGACTTCATTATCTACTGTAGAGATTGTTGACAACAAATCATATTACTGCCAAGAAATAAATGTACCTTTGACAAAGGATATCCAGGTATTTGCAAAGATAAAAAAACTTGCCTCAGGAGGAAACCTCAAGGCAATAAGGCTATCAATACTTACTTCTTCTCAGGCCTCAGGACAGACTGACATCTGCGATTTTCCAGAGTCATCAACGTTAGAATGGCAAAATTGTACATTGAATTTCAAAAAGTCTGCAATCAGTGGTAAACAATTGATTTGTGTGTATTCAGATGGTCAGAAAGATGGCACAACAGCAATGTATGAACTTGCAAGGGACTTGAAGTCAGATACCTCTATCATATGCAATTATCTTGCTGCAGGAATCTTTGATTGCAAGACAAAGACGCAATTTTCAGACCCTTTAATCAAGATCAAGACTGGGAACTATTCGTTAACGTTGGATAAGGCTGTAGATTATAAATCTTGGGAAGCTTTTTCTAACGCCACACTATTGGCTTTCAAAGTACACTTTGGTTCAGGGAACTATAAGACTCAATGTACAACAAACCCTTGTACAATTCCGATATCAATCCAGGCTAATGGTTCTGGAACCGTCATGATAAGCAATGCTAAAATAAGGTACAAGTATCAAGGTTACACATCCACTGAGAAAAGTATTTATGATTTCATGGCTCCGAAGCCTATGATTGTTGATGTTGGTGGAAGCAACTTGAGTAAGAATACTACAATTGTCAGCAAAACAATTCCTTTGTCAGCTTTTGGAACATTTAAGGCATTGAATTTTTATAATATTTCTAACATAACATATTTTCCTGCAACTGCGAAGATAACATTTAAGGGGGTTTCTTCAATAGCAGGGTTTAGAGTCTATCTTGGAAGTACTATTCCTAAGGAAGGGACGGAGCTTCTTATATCACAGTACAAGAAACATTTGAACAATCTTACTGTTTTCGCTTCAACTGCTGAAAAAGCCATACTTAAAAGTTTAGGGTTAGATACCAAGATATCTTCAGCCATAACACAATTGGCAACATATGAAACACAATTGAAATCCGGAAAATCTGAAGATACAATTAAGAAGTCTCTCAATGCAACAATCAATGTATTACCTGTAAGCGTGCAGGTAGGAACAAAAGCGAGTGATACGCAAGTCATAGAGCCTAATGATATAACCTCTTCTATTGCTGGAACGTTCAAGAAAGCAGATGTCTACCAGTCGCAGAACAAAGTGGATGTCACTTCAATAATAACGCCTTACGCAATTATGTACTTTGACGGTAAGGTAAAGAAGGGTGTTATGGTCTCAAAAACATTAACAGCTAAAAAGTCATTAAGTAAGATTGATGTCTTTGAATGGATAAGTTCCTCAGTTGTGACAAGTGCTTCACAGATACATTTTGAGGAAACACCTAAGCCTGTTTCAGGAACATTAAATAAATGGTATTTGCCTTCGTTATCTTCAGGGTCTTCTAAGACTTATAATTATCTATTGGATACCACATCTTCAGTTTATCATGCTGGTGTTAAAACAATAATTGTTGAGACATCTCCTGTGAAATCTAGAATTGTTGCACCAAAGGCTGTATGTGGGGATGGCAAGTGCACCAAGCCGTTGGAGGATAAAACTTTGTGTCCTAAAGACTGTAAGGTCAAATTGCCTTGGGGAGTTATAATTATTGCTTTAGTTGTATTGATCCCTTTGATTGGTTATGTCGCATTTTATAGGGGGAAATATAGTTTAGGTAAATTGTTGGGAATGAAAAAACCGTTTACTACACCAGAAGATCTTGAAGCGGTAAAAAAGTATATAAAATCTTCAAGAGTGAAAGGGAATCTGGATGGTGAAATTAAAGGGTTTCTTATTGAGAAGGGGTGGACACAAAAGCAAGTTGATTTTGCTTTTACTGATTTACTTTGGGAGAAGGCACCTAAGCCTGTGAAGAAACTTAAAGAAAGGGGGGAGGTAGGGGAAGGACAAGTTGACCCAGAACCAATGAAGAAGTATATTAAGGATGCAAGGGAGAAAGGATTGAGGGATCAAGAAATCAAGAAAACTTTATTGGATGCTGGGTGGGATGCTGGGTTGGTTGAGGAAGAATTGGATAGGGGAATTCCTGGGGAGGGGAAGGAAAAAGGAAAAGAAACAAAAGAGAGTCCTAAGGAAGAGAATTCTAAATAGAAAACTTTATAAGCAAATTACAATTTTTAGCAGGTATAATGCGTGGGTAGTACAATGGCTAGTATTTCGGCCTTCCAAGCCGACGATTCGGGAAATGTTATGGGCTAGACATTCGAAACTTCGAGTCCCGGCCCGCGCATTTTAGTCTTTTTTCCAATTATCTGTTTTTCTAATAAGAAATTACCAGAACACTTAAATATAGGATGTTCATATAGTGTATGAAAATGCTTACTACAGAATTAGGAGAAATAATGGATAGACATAGAGCTTTATCTGAAAAGATTCTACAGAACTTGAGGCCCTCCGTGGGTGGAAAGGTTGATGGAGAAGAAGTATCTATAGAGACATTTATGGATAAGATGATTCCGCAGCTTAATTACATATCAATGGAAATGACATGGTGCGGTTACGTACACCCTAGGGCTAAGGAAATGTTCGGCAGAAAGATGGTCAAGGACTGGCAAATGTCTATAACTCAAGAAAAGGTTGGGGAATATGTTCGTGTATTTGCTGAATTAATTGAGCAAAATCTTCTTGAAGCTAAAATTACTGAACAAGGTGAAGTGTTAGACTTACCTAAAGAGCCGAAGACTTGTATAGGTACCGACCCTTTAATTGTGACAGTAGACGTTCCGCGAGGTTCATTACTAGCCCGAAAGTCAGAGGGAGTGCTTACATTATCTGAAATGGATTTGATGGTTGCTTTAAGATGTAGAGTGCCTGATGCATACTCTTTTATCGCTGCACCTTATCTGGCCTTGTCCTTGAATCATGGAGAATTGTCAAAGCTCCCTGGGTTGGATATGCAAAGATCTGAATTGTGCTATGACACTTATATAGCAACCTTAAGTCGTTGATAAAGCTTAAATACTTCGGCCTAATTCATATTACTTTATATGAAAAAGTTAGCTCTTTTGCTTGCAGGTTCTTTAGTTGGTTGTCTTTCTTCTGGAGAAAAACCTCAAGAAGCTGTTGTCCAACAAGAAATAAATGTGGAAAAGGCTGACAGTTTAAGAGATACCATTACTGTACAGTATGATAAACATAGTTTTAGATTTACTCACCATAGTGTAAAGTTTGAGCATGTGGAACTTTTTTCTGAGGGTAAGCCTCATTTTTG
>CAZUKZ010000024.1:3702-18543 GCA_964621125.1 Candidatus Woesearchaeota archaeon | reverse complement strand
TTGACAAAGCAACATTCTACAAAACTTTAATAATCAGAGGATTTCACCAAAGCCTCCTGTAGGTATTCCTACATATATGTTTTCATTTTTATCAATGCTGGGAGAGTTGAACATTCCTGTGCTAGTGCTATAATGCCATTTTTCAGTTCCGTCAGGATTGATTGCATATAGTCCTCCTTTTGGTGGAGAAGATGTTATGTAAATTGTCCCATCTGGTCCAATGGCTGGAGAAGCCCAACTATCAACAGCAAGACCTATTGGAAATTTCCATTTTATCTTTCCATTAGAAGATATGGCAAATAAATATTGATCAAGTGAAACAATGTAGACAGTTCCGTCTTTGGCTATAGCGGCGGTGGATTGGCAACTAGACATAACATTATATCCTTTTTTTTCTATAGGAGTTCCAATCTTAATTTTCCACTTTTCCTTTCCATCCTGGGTTATAGCATAAAAATAACCGCCATGTGTTCCAATATAGATTGTTCCATCAGATCCTACGACTGGAGAAGATTCAATCGGCCCTTTAACGTCAAACGTCCACTTGACTGTTCCATTGATGTGGCTTGTATCATATGTGCTTAGTCCCGTACGTTGCAAATTACCGTGGAATGTAGGCCAAGAAGAGCTATCAAGCTGAGCACTCGCAATATGAACTGTTAGAATTAATACAAATAATAGTAAGAATCCTCCTTCAACTGCGTTAATATATTTAAACATAAGTTTCCACCATTTAATAATTAGTATTTATGATTTATAACAGTTTGTATTAACACCTTCAAACCCGAAATTCTTAAATAATAAGTGATTATAAGAGAAATCTATGAATAAATTTCTTAAACTGGCAAAACGTCAAGGGGCAGAATACGCTGAAGTAAAACAGTTAGAGGCAAAAAAGACAAATATTGAGGTAAGCCAGAAAGAGATAAAAGAACTCTCCTCAGGGGACTTCAAGATGTTTTCTGTGAGAGTATTGGTAGAAGGGGGTTGGGGTATAGCATATTCCTACAAAAACGATTATGAGAAATTAATCCAGAACGCAATAAAGAATGCAAGAAGGGTGGATGAGAAGGTAAGTGTGGCCGCATTGGACCCATGCAAAGATATAATAAGCACAAAGCTCAAAATAAATCCGTTAGATATACCTATAGAAGATAAGAGGGAACGTGTATTGGACCTAGGAAAACAGGATTTTAAGAATATATCTAACTTAAGGCTAATATACTCAGATACCTTATTAAATTACACTTTCTTAAATTCTGAAGGCACAGATTTAAAAAGGGAAGACATGACTTCTGGATTTGTTGCTTGGGCATTTTCAAAGGATTCTGATAATATGCAGAACTTTCTCAAAATTGATCGGATAAGGGGTGGCTATGAGGTTATGGACAATTCAGATAACCTAGTTAACTCAGCTGTTAAGAAGGCTCAGGATCTTCTGAAAGCAAGGCACGCGAAGGGCGGTATATTCCCTACAATAGTGGATCAGAAACTGGCAGGAGTACTAGCTCATGAAGCTGTCGGCCATGCTTGCGAAGCTGACTTAGTATTGACTCACTCATCTGTCTTAGTGAATATGGTGGGAAAAAAAATCGGAAATGAGATTTTAAACATATGTGATGATGGAAGGAAAAAAGTATGGGGGTGGACACCTTACGATGCAGAAGGAGTTAAAGCATCTAAAACACAGTTGATAAAAAATGGAATCTTAAAAGGCTATTTGCACAATAGAGAAACGGCTGCTAAGTTCAAAACTGATCCAACAGGTAATGGGCGAGTACAGAATCATTCCTTTAAGCCTATACCTAGGATGACAAACACTATTATCGAAAAAGGTGATTCAAAGTTTGAAGAAATGGTTCAGGAAATAAAGAAAGGGTACTATTTGAAAGGTTCGGCAGGCGGCCAGGTAGATCCAGCAGGGGGTGAGTTTCTTTTCAATGCTCAGGAAGGTTACTTCATAGAAAATGGTGAAATAAAGCATATGGTGAAAGGCGTTTCATTAATAGGTAATGTCATGGAAACACTTCATAATATAAAGATGATTGCTAAGGATACAGAATTTGGTACAGGCTTTTGTGGGAAATCTGGCCAGACAGTCCCAGTTTCAGAAGCTTCCCCTCATGTTTTCATAATGGATGCGAAAGTAGGTGGTAATGAATGATAGGTGAGATTACATCTTATGTTAAAAAGAAAATAAAGGATTTTGAAATATATTATACTGAAAATGAAGAGCTGAATACAGAAATGAACAACAATAAGATTAATTTTATTTCAGAAGGCCATACTCAAAGTGTTGGGGTGAGAGTTGTAATAGACGGGAAGTTAGGGTTTGCATTCACTAGTGATGTCAGGAATTTTAAGCAATGTGTCGATAACGCAATAAAGATAGCTAGGATGAATAAGAGAGATCCTTATTTCAAGAGATTTGCTATACCTAAGACTTATGAAGATTTCAAGATTTTAGATAAAAAAACTAAAGCTATTGATGCTGATTATATCCATAAATTCAACGAGGAATTCTTGAGTGAATTGCACTCTATGGATGCAAATATTGTAGAGGCCGCAGCAAGTTTCTCAAGGGACATTTCTCAAATGCATGTTGTGAATTCTGAAGGTATTGACTTCAAAGAAACAAACGCCTATAATGATTTCTGTTTTAGTCTTTCATTGAAGCATAAAGGAAGATTAGAGTCTCTTGAAATAGAGAGGGGTGGTAGGCAGCCTTTAGTCGCGGAGGGATTGGGAAAGGAAGGGGCAGAAAGACTGTTATCTCTTTTAAATCGGAAGCAAACAAAGACTGTAACTGCACAGTTGCTTTTACATCCTGAAGCCTTTGCTGCATTACTGGCGGAAAGTTATGCTTTTTCAATAAGTTCTGAGAATGTTCAGCAAAAGAAATCTATCCTTGAGGGGAAGATGGGACAGCAAGTTTTTGATGAAAAGATTAGTATAACTGATGATGCTGTAACAAATGGGTTGTTATGTACAAGGAGCTGTGACGACGAGGGGGTTCCTTCTCAGAAGACACAAACAATAAATAAAGGTATGCTTAAATCATTCTTATACAATGAATATACGGCTGCAAAGGAGAACAGAGAGAGCACTGGTAATGCATACAGATCAGCTCAGACCCAACCCTCCATAGGCACTAACAATGTGATAATGCAGTCCGGAGATTCTAGTAACCCATTAGAAGAGATAAAAAAAGGTTTGTATGTCAAGGGGTTATTAGGGGTCCATACCATGAATACTGCAACAGGGGATTTCTCTTTAAGTGTCTTAGAAGGACATTACGTCGAGAACGGTGAAATAAAATATCCTGTGAAGGATACTATGGTTTCTGGAAATTTCTTTGAATTGATGAAGGATGTGGAAGCGTTGAGCAAGGAAATCCAAACCACATTAAAGAAAGCTATGTTTGCAGGGGTTGGTGGATATTACATACCTGAAATACTTTTTCCTAAGGTCAAAGTTATTGGGAAGAGCTAATCAAACATTTTTCTTACGTCTTTAATCATTTCTATATATTCTGGAAGTGTTGCTTCTATGCTTGTTTGGCCAGGGTCTATCATCCTCAGGGGATACAACGGGAGTTTATCTACGTCTAAACATGCAAACTTTCCTCCTTCTTCTAGAGCACGATATGTTGCACTTGATATATCATAGTGTGTTGCATATGTTCCTCCCACAACCATGCACATCCGTCCTTTTGCATCCATAACATTTTTTAAACCTAGTATTGAAGGGTCTCCTGTTGCTTTCATCGCCCCAACAAGTACATCATCAAGATATATCAAGGTCGTATTCCCTAAGCAAGTTTCTTTTTCAAACAGACCTTCCACATCAGTTTTGAATGGTGTATCGCCAAGTTCAACAAATGTTTGATGATGGTAATCATCTAAGTCAGGACATACACCTACGCCATACCTATGGTGTCTGATAGGATGGACTTTAGTTGAACGAACATCTGGTTCAAGTTCGATTCCAAATCTGTCGAAATCTATACCTTGAGGAAGCTTATCAACAGGAACAAAAGAAAGTAGTGCTGGTAATTCCTTATGTCTAGTTATTATTTGTGCTCCTATTTCAATTACAGGAGATCCTTTAGGCAGGCGGTTTATGAGTTTATCAAAATATAATGCTAGTTTGAATGGCGAATCATAAGGGTCATGGAACCTATTGATGTCATGGACAATTTTTAAAAGGATGCTTTCCATCCTACCAACCCCTACTTCATCTTTCCAAATTTCAAAATATCTTAGGACGGGCTTAAGCATGTATTCACTGATGTATTCTTCAGCCGCTAAGTTATGCATCAATTGTCCAAGGTCTAATTTAAAAGGTGCAAGAGATAATATTCCTGGAAGAAGGGAGAATTCACTAAACTGACGTAAATCATTTTCTAGCTCTTCTTGGGAGTTAACATTTTTAATAGATCTTTGAGCATCTTTGAATATTTTTCTAAGCTTTTGGATAGATTCATTCTTTGTAAATCCGTCTTCAATAAGGGAAGGTATGTAAGTGTCTATTGTTGTTTTAGTCATATTTTTTTAAGATTAAATAAAAAACTTATAAATTTTTCTTAGAAAATTCTAGCTAGTTTAATTTTTATTAATAAAATGTACAATCTCAACCTGAAATCTAAGATAAACATGTATTTGACTACTTCCACTAAAAATTCAGAAAAGTATATACAATTCCGCCAAGAAATAAGACAGTTAACAATGAATATAGCATCCAACTAGTTTTCAAAGAATACTCTGGCTTCCTTTGACCTAATCTCTTAGACTTATGATGCATTAAGACAATAAGGATTCCTGCAATCCCACCAGCTACCGATCCAGCAATCCCTAAAACTTGGACAAAAGATCCAATCTTTGCCAACGCTAATCCTAAAGGTATGAAACAGGTCAGCCCCCATGCCAAGTGTTTGTTGATCTTGTAATCATACTGGTAGACCCACTTAAGTGCTAACGCTAATGCTAAAAAACTTGTGGCCATTGTAAGGACAGCAAAAATATTCCCCAAAATTACCATATAAGACCCTACCATTTCCCCTAGCCCCACAGTGGCAATTTCTTTGACGCCTCCAACACCAACAACAACTAGGGTAAATGCCAGATAAAGAACAAGAGGTATCATGGATCCTAGTATAATAGCATTTTTAAGTTTTTTACGCTCTTTATTAAGAATTTCTTTAAGTTCAGGTATTGCTGCTGTTCCTAGGAAAGCGAAAAGTATGACACCATAAGGAACTAAGAGCTTGGTAAATGAGAATGAATTTAGGCTTGTAAGATCTACTTTGTTTAACGATAGTGCGATTATCAGAAGGATTAATGTGATCATCACTATATTTAACCAAAGTTCAGATTTTTTGATAACCTTGAGACCTATAAAGACTAGGATGGACATGACGATGAAGAATAGCACTGATGCTAATGTTGTGTCTATGCCAAACACTGCGTTCAAAGCCGCCCCCTCCCCTATAAGATAAGCAATTAGTGCCCCGTATATTCCAACAAGCATAGAGACAACCATGAGCCCTTTCCCCCATTTCCCCAAATAAAGTTCTGCATAGCCTGTAAGTTGGTGTATACCTTTTGTTCTAAGACTGATTTCTCCAAGATAGAGGTGCAGAAATATCAATGCTATACCTATGATTATTATCGCTAAGGCTCCAGTTAGGAAACCTGATTTATGGACGACGTATGGTATACCTAGGACTCCTGCTCCTATTATCGTTCCAGTCAGGGTGGCAACAGCTTCCCAAAAATGCTTTGTCATATTATAACCTTGGTGTTCTTTGTTTAAGTATTTTACCAACAATTTTATTAATCTTAGTTATATAATAAATGTTATGAAAACAATCAGTGACCTTATCTATGACAAATTTCTAACAGTGGTTAAGGTGACAGGTGAAGTTGATTCGGTACTTAAAGAGGAAGGTATTGATTTGGTTCCATTCCTTCCTAGCCTTGAAGAGTTTTATGAAAAAAAGCTTTTTCCTAAATTGAAGGAAAATAAAATCAGGAGACATTACCGCTTTGAGATGGTTTGTTGTTTTGTTGCAATGACTCTTAGGGAGGCAAGAAGTTGGAAGGTTCTTCTGGAAAGATGTAAGGTAAGAAAAGAAGATATCTTAATTAATGGTTTTTTTAGAGTGGAAAAAAATAAAGTCCCCTTTTTTTGGGTTAGGTGGGTTGTTTTGAAGGCTTGATTACTCAAATCTATGTAACTTAAGGTAAACTTTCAAATCATGAATCAATTTTTTTATATCTTTTTGTAGTTTAGCTTCGGCAAATCCTAGCTTATCACTGCCTACAAACTTATCATATACTTCTCTAAAAAACATTCTCAAAGGATTTTCATTTTTGATAGCCCAGTCACTTTCAGGATCTTTCTTAAGAAACCCACCCAGCCCAATAGTAACAGAACCTTCTTGAAGGGTTGATTTTTTCCCTTCAACATCAACGACAACATCTTTTACACTGGCTGAAATGCCAAATTCAAGTATGATCTTGACGTAAGGGTCAACTTTCTTTTCAGCCTGGACACTAATTTCTATCGCTTTTGTCCCATCAGCCTTTACTTTTTCAGAATGGTCCTTTTCATCTACTGGATCATAACCTCTGTCTTTGAGCCAACTCCTTATTGTGCTATATAGCTCTTTGAAGTCAAAAGTTAATTCTTGAGTGATTTTCTTGACTGGCTGGATAAAATCTTTCTGTGCCATACCTAAGAAAAAAGATAGTTTAGATTATAAAATTTTCTATTTCAGACCTCTAAGTTTTTCTTTATTAGATTAATTAAGTCAAAAGTCTCTTCATAGAGCTTATCTTCAAAACTGCTTAACTTGCTTTTAGCTACATACTTATCATAAATTTCTTTAAGAAACATTGAGAACTCCTTTTCTGAATCAAATTTCTGGTCTCCAAACCTCCCCTTATAGTTCTTTTCCATGACAGAATCGAAAATGAACTCTACCCGCCCCTTATGGGCCTTAATTTTTTTACCATCTTTTTCCATAGCAACTTCAGTCATGTCCCTTAGCCAAATTTTTACAGTAAGATGGAACTTGACATAATCAGTGACTTTCCTTTCAGAGACCCACTCTGACTCAAGCCCTTTGCCAGTAGATCCTGACTTCTCCATCCTAGCTTTCTCTATAGAGTCATATTTGTGTTTATTAAGCCAAGGCAGTATAGCGGAAAATGCTTTATCAAAATTGAATACCCCATGTTTTTTGAGCATATAGTTCTCTACTATACTAATTTTAATCTTTTTCTCTTTACCCATTGATAAAGAACTATAAGGCAGAAATTAATAACCTTTTCGGTTTTTTCCTCTTTTGAATTTGCTGGTATATTCTTTGAACTCCTTTTTAGCATTTTGTGGCCTTAATTTATAAGCAAGATAACCTACAAGAACAAGCAAAATCAATAGTATTAATATTCCGACTATCCCATATTTCCCTGTATCTTTCTTTTTCTTAGTATAATTTCCAGGCAATGTGAGATTCGGATCGATATCGCTGATATTTAAACCCTGTGAAATTGAAATAATTGGTGTCTTATTGGGAACCATTTGAGTTTGCTCAAAAGCTAAGTTGATGGGTATCTTAAGAGTATTTATATCAGGCCCACCAACCACAATCTCCCCTGAATAATATCCTTGAGCTTTCTTTTGTTTGTTTATCCAGATGTATAAGTGCTTAGTCTCGTTAACCTTTATGGTATTGAATTTTGTTACATTAAAATCAATTAGTCTTTCTAAGGAAGTGCTTACACTTACACTAACATTGTGTACATCAATCAGTGTTGGGTTGATAATCCCTAAGGATCCGTTTATCATAGTGCTTGCTGCAACTCTGTGGCTGATCTTTTTCACATCTGGAATGAATTTCAATGACACTTTAGTTTTAACAATTTTGGGTGAGGTCTTATTTATCACGGTCTTGTTTTTTTGGACAATTATAGGTATTTTAACAGTAGGCTTAAGTATGGGTACGGTAAATACTCTGTTGTTATATGTAATTGTAAGCTGAGCATCCCCTTTCACCAAATTAAAATCATAATTGACAAAGATGTTCTTGCTCTCTCCCACTGCTATATCAAAGGTTTTTCTTGCGGGGACAAGAGCTTTATCAGAAAGGTCAACACTGGCTTTTAATGCTTGGTTACCTTTATTACTAAGCTTGACATTGAATGTGGATTTATCCTTATCAAGTTCTATTATGCCTGGCCTAAAGGAAAGTGAATTAAAATTTGAAATTATGGTAGAATTGTCAGAGTAAATTATATCTTGAAGGATTCCATTGACCCACCCTTTTTCTTTGACTTGGAGGCTGACGATACCTGGATTCAAAGTTGTTGGGAGATCAAAGTAGATGAAATAGGAATTGTTGCTTATCTCTTTAGTAAAGAAACTGACACCTATCGTTTGGGAATGGTTATCAACTAGTTCAAGTTTAGCCACAGTGAAAGAAGGATGTTGGATATAGGCCTGTACAGTTTCTCCGGAAATATGTGAATCCTTAACAATATTGACGGATTGCGCACTCACAAGAGCTGTACTTAAAATTATGAAAAAAAGGAATATGTGAAATCTCATAGTAATTATTTTTTCTTGAGTAGCTTCCTGGCTTCTTCCAAAGATTTGTCCAATGACGATGGTTGTCTGGGAGGGGCTACAGGTCTTCTCATAGGTTGTACTGGTCTAGGTGCTGCAGGCCTTGCCATACCTGGCCGGGACATAGGAGGCTTCATTCCAGGATAACCTGGCTTTGGTGGTGGGGTTGGTCCTTTCTTCAATTTTATCAACCCTTTTTTGTAGGCAAGGAATCCACCCGCCCCTACTAACACAATGACAAGTACTATTATTACATAAGGTAGGATAGATGATTTCTTTTTGCAGTCAGATGTGCAGGTTTTGGCTGTCTCATCAGAGTCACAAGTTCCATCACCGCAGTATGAAGTTTTTGTGCCTGTTGTTTTGTTACTTGTTGGGGTTTTTGTCTTGCCACAATCTTTAGGGCACGATGTTGCAGTCTCATCTGTCTTATGGCATACGCCGTCACCGCAATAACAGTCTTTTTTGCAATTTGAACTATCTTCCCCATAATCAGTTTCACAGATGCTATTGACAACACATGCTGAACTATCAGAGCTCTTGTTTGTTGTCGTCGTCGAAGTACAATCTTTAGGACAGTTGTACTTATCTTCTCCTAAAGAAGAATCACAAGTCCCATCATTATTGCAAACCTTAGTGCTCGCGTTCGTTACTACTGTGGTTGTCGAACCTGAGAAGTCCGTAGATAATGCAGTGTAAAGTGCCACTGCGGTATCAACAACTTTCCCATTGAAACTGCCGTCACTTTTTTGTTTTGTCTTTATCCATGATATGCCATTTTTAACTTCAGTTGTATAAGAGAGATCGTCGGCCATGACAAAGACGGCTAGCCCTGTATCTATAACATTACTATTCCAACTGCCGTCAGAGCTTTGTAATGATTTTAATGTTTTAAGGTAGGTTGTATCTTTTAGTGCTAAGTAAAGTAGAGCATTATCAAGTACTGTTGTTTTTCCTACATTGGCTTTTAGATAGAGGTCAATATTAACTTTGCTCTTCAATTTGTGTAATGCCCAATTTGAATATAGGCTAGATTCTAAATGGCAACTGCCACCTTTCACTTGCCCATAACAACCATTATTTACAGTTATATCTACTTTATCTCCAGTCTTACTGCTTAGAATATAGAAAGCATTGCTTTTTTTGTAGAGGACAGTTACAATTTTATCTCCTGTTAACGAACTGCAATCGACATTCAACTTGACACCAGCTATCTTTGAGAGGTCAAGTCCCCCACAGGTAGCTAAATCAAAAAAATAGCTGTTTTTGCATTGAGTAAATTTGCCACCGTTAACCGAGATGGATTTAGTCTGGGTAAGGTTATTTGAACCAGTATAACTTAATTTACAAGTACCGTTGGAAGAAGTCGTTATCTCTAGAATCCAGGATCCTGTAGCAGACATTGTTTGTTGCGCAGATTCCATCCATGTTTGTACTTTTGTTAGATTATCTGATTCCTGCAACTCCTCCATTGCTAAAGCTGATAGTGCTGTATCCTTTACTTTACATGCTCCGCTAGGAAAACAGTAAGCAGGATTCTGTTGTG
Organism: Candidatus Woesearchaeota archaeon; assembly: GCA_964621125.1. Lineage (GTDB taxonomy): Archaea > Nanobdellota > Nanobdellia > SCGC-AAA011-G17 > GW2011-AR17 > CAZUKZ01. Next base: position 8,366 of record CAZUKZ010000024.1, on the reverse strand, counting down.
TGAATATCCAATCCATGGCTTTTTCAGAATTATCTGAATCTCCTAACTTATCTAGGGCTAGAGCCACCCAAGCGGTAGAAAATACGTCTTTATCATAGCCGCCATTACTTCCTTGTTTCAATAACCAGTTGTACGCATTATCAGCGACATTGGTCGAAGTTGTATTGGTTGCGGCATATGTTGATAGACTTAATAAGATGATAAATGTTGCAATAGTTAAAAACTTAGTAATAGCCTTTATTTCCATGAATATCCCTCTTTCTTTACTAAATTCTGTAAGGTTCAGAGTCTTTAAAAGCTTTTCGTTAGAAAAATTTAAAACCTGCAAACAAGAACCTTAATTATATGGAGAAAGAATTTTTTGCGAAAGGAAAAAGATCGGTAGTCTACAAGAGTAAACTGAATGGTATTCTAGTTGCAATAAAGGAAGAGAGGAAAGACATAAATGCTATTGAAAGGGTGAATAATGAGGTAAGATGGTTGAAGAGATTGAACAAACATGGCATTGGTCCAAAGCTGATAAAGTCTGGCAACAATTACTTCATCTATAAATTCATAGAGGGTGAAAGAATCTTAGATTATATAGAAGGCCATAATTGGAGAGCCATAAGGGAAGCTCTTATAGAAGTGCTAAGGCAATGTAGGGTAATGGATAAATTACTGGTGAGCAAAGAGGAAATGCATCGTCCAGTAAAACATATATTGGTTGGCAAGGAGGTCAAGATGATAGATTTTGAACGTTGCCATAGCACAGAGAGGCCTAAGAACGTTACGCAATTCTGCCAATTCATCATGTCTAAGAAGTTAAACGATTTACTTATGGGAAAGAAAAAGATTGGTAAGGAAAGATTGTTGGAAGCTGTGAAGCAGTATAAAGATAACTATAGTGAAGATAGTTTCAGGAAGATTATTGGTTCAATCTAACTTGAGCCAGAATAACAAGCAGTACACACACCGTGTTCCTTTACATAACAGTCTTCACAAACGTAGGCGCTACACTTTATGCATGTAAATTTGGCTATCTTGTGTCCGCATATTTGGCAAGGTTTAAGATGGTCTGTCATTATATCATGCTCTGTTTAGGAACTATTTAAACCTTCTTTTTCGGCTCCTTTTTATCAAAACCTTTGAAAGAAACATTTTTATAGATATAAAATCAAGAATTAATATTAATATGGTCAGCTATGAGAATATTGTTGAACAAAATTTATAGGGAGATAAAAGGCTTAGCTGAAAAATATCTTTAAAAAGGGGAATGAAAATGGAAAATAACATAAAATATCTTGGGTTGAAGGACTTAGACAATTTTGAGATTGCAAAAATTAATGATTTGACAGAAAAGTTCTTTCCTAAATTGGAGAGGAAAGCTCCTGACGCAATGCTTACTGTACATGTCAAGGTGATGAACAGAGAAGGGAACAAAAGCACATACCATATCAAGGTTAAGCTTGATTCAGAAACTGTAGGGAGACATAATGTAGAGCAGTCAGACTGGGATCTTGTAAGGACATTGCATAAGGTTTTCAACAATATGTCTAATCTTGTTCAGGCAAGTATGAAAGAGTCTAGGAACAAGAAGAAGAACTTTATAAGATGATAGATTCAGCACCGTTCGGAAATGCTATATGAACTGATTGTAATAATAGTAGCGCTTGCGATTTTAATAAAAGCAAGTGACTTTTTTGTAGAGGCAGCTGCAAAGATAGCTAGATACCTCAATGTATCAGAATTTGTGATTGGGTTGACTATTGTTGCTGTAGGAACATCTCTTCCAGAACTTGCTACTTCTATTGGGGCAGCTATAACTAATAATACTGGGTTGATACTTGGCAACATAATCGGGAGCAATATCGCTAATGTTGGCTTGATTCTTGGGCTTTCTATAACTTTTTATACTATTACTGTAAAGAAAGAGATTTTCAATAGGGAAGGAAAATTTCTATTCTTCATTTCTTTCCTCTTTTTCGTACTATCATTGAATAAAGTGTTTGGTCGGATTGAAGGTATAATCTTTTTGATATTTTTAGCAGGTTATGTTATAAGGATTTCAGGTTTGACACCTTTAAAGAGGATACTACACTTTGGGTCATTCCTTAGGGAGTCATATAATTTTGAGGGTTTCTTAAGCTTGAAAGTTTATTTGAAGGTTTTCAGGGATGGTATAGACTATCCTTCTTATAAAAAACTTGCAAAGGAAAAAGTGCCGATTGAGCCTTCTGGTAAAAGTATTTCTTTGATTAAGAGAGAAGTAATATTTGATACACTAAAGCAGTTATTTATAGTTCTTATCAGTGGCGCTACGATCTTCTTCTCTGTAAGATATCTTATACCGGCTGCTTCTAACTTGGCAAAACAGTTAGGAATATCAGGTACAATAGTTGGTCTAACGATTTTGGCCATAGGAACTTCTCTTCCAGAGCTTGTTGTCGGGCTTACAGCTATTAAGAAAGCGCATGGGAATCTTCTTTTAGGGACTATCGTAGGGAGTAATGTTTCTAATTTATTGCTTATTATTGGTGTTTCATCGATTATAACGCCTTTAAAATTTAGTACGATAGAATTATATTATTATGTCCCTGCCATGATTTGTATCACTTTCCTATTTTTGATATTTGTTAGAAGGGGATGGGAATTGAAAAGAATTCAGGGAATAATTTTGCTTATACTGTATATACTATTCATAATGTCTTTAGGGATATTCCTTTTTTAGCGTAGAAACTCCTAATGTAAAACTCAAAGCAGTTAGTAAACTTAGTAAAATCGTGGAGCTTACCATGACTCCAGGTGCTAAAGCAAAATATGTAAAGATGAATGATAAGTTATAAAGAATGAAAAAAATAAGGCCCAACAAGAAAAAGTTTAATGTTTTCTTGTCAGACATCCCCTCATGTTTTCTCCCAGCGGCTAAAAAAATTATACTTACAATTAATAATAGTATAAATATGAAATTGAATGTTAATTCAATCATTTAATTTCCCCTCCCTCTCCCGCAACTTTCTTTCTTTGTTCTTAATTTTAGAACTTTGTTCTGCAATATCTTCCTGTTGATCAAGAACCTCTGTTCGTTCTTTTGTTATAAGTCTTTGTTCAGACTTTAATCTTTTTCTTTCATTTCTGACTTTTTCGTGTTCTTCATTAACTTTTTTAAGTTTTTTCTCTATCTTGAGCTTATTGTACTCTATATCTTCTTTATCTCGCAACAGGTTTTTCTTAAGTTTCTTGATGTCGAGCTTTTCCAGTTCAATCTCCTCTTTATCCTCAAACAATTTTATTTTTTCTTCTTTAATTTTTTTCCTAAGGTTGCTGAGCTTTTCTTTCTCAGGATATATCTTGTTTTTCTCTTTTTCAAGCTCTTGCTTTGTTGCTTTTAATCCTTCAACCCCAATGTTATAATTGTCAATCTTATCTTTCAGGCTGGCTTTCTCTTGCTCTAGAATCTCCTGATCACCTCTTAAATGTTCTTCTCTTTCATCTAGTCCTTTGCGTAGAGCTTCAATTGACTTCCTTCCTTTATTCATAATATTCTCTTTTTTGTTGACTTCTTTTTTGTGTTTCTCAAGAGCAATAGTATCTAATTTAAGTTTTTTCTCAGATTCTTTCAATTCCTGAAGCCCTATTTCATATTCTTGTCTGAGCTCTTCAACAAAATCTTTTTCTGTATTCAGACTTTCTTTCATCTTTAGTAAAGCTTTCTTTTCTTTTACAAAATCTTTTCTATGGACATTGAAATCTAGTTTTTCTTTTTTAAATTCTTTAAAGTTTTTCAAAAAGGTTTTTTCTTTTTGCTTTAATTTATCAAACGTCTTATCTATCTTTTTCTGAGTAGAATGGATCTTCTTGACAGCAGGATATATGATTGTGGTCTCTATTTCTTTATGTAATGGTTTTTTATCCTTAATCATACTTAAAAGTTCAGTATGTCTTTCAATGAGGGATTCCTTGTAATATCTATAGCTGGAATAGGTTAGTCCAAGTAATATTATTAAGCATAGCAAGTAATCAATATAATACATTACAGTAAATAATCTTATAACAAAGACCACTACAAGAGATAAAGATAGTATAACAATATTCTTAAATTTGATGTCTTGACTTTGCTTTTTCCAGATGGCTATGGCTATTATGAAAAATATGATTACAAATATCTTCTGTAATAATATTAATTCTATAGCCACTTCAATTAGCCGAGAAATAAATCTACTTTATAATCTTTACTGTGATGATTGTCAAAGGTTTATAAACTAGCCTTTTCGGAGCTTGTTGAGGAGTATTAGTCTAGAGATGTTATTGAACTTATCTCCTCCTGGAGAGACTTGAGAATTCATTATGGAATTGTCACTGGTCCTTACAAATTCTTTTTCACATATTTCCTGATACATCACTGGGCAAGGGCCTCCGCAGCCTTTATACTCAAACTTATCTTTAATGCCATCATATCCAACCTCCTCGGATTTTAGGTTGAGGTTTGTAAACCAAATCTTTTTTGCTTCTGATTCATTTCTCAAACAATTTTCAGAGTATAATTTTGGCAGGTTTGTTTCCTTGGGGTCAATTTCTAAATACTCATCGTCCAAGTGTCCAAAAAAATGTCCTAGTTCATGGACAAAAGTCAATTGCCCATCAGTGAATTGTTTAGTCTTGTTTTTACTTTCCCTATAACTTAA
>CAZUKZ010000024.1:0-3692 GCA_964621125.1 Candidatus Woesearchaeota archaeon | reverse complement strand
ATCGCTTTTCCATCAAAATCTTTTATAGATTTTATTTTTCCCCTTAGTATATATCCTGAAGGTCCTATGTACTTATAAGAATGCGCTTCTGACCTAAAATTCTTTTCAGACACAAGGACTACATATGACTTGCTATACTGTACAAGGCTTTGTCTTCTACAAAATTGCCCATAATTCCGAAGCCGATGTAAATCTAGTTCTGTGATAGATTGCTGTGTTCCACCATTTACATAGAATATCTTGAACTTATGTTTGAACTTGTCAAAAGGGTCTATATTGAAAAGGCCCTTACCTGTGAATAAGAGTCTGTTGATCAAATTCTCGAATTCCTTATCTCCTTTAATCCCTTTTTCATAGTTCCCTAAAATGATTAAATTCCAGGGCCCCGAAGCGCGCGCATTCCATGGATGGGCTTTGCAGACAGATTTATCCATACATCTTCGGCTATTGCAAAATTTCCCATCAGCACAATCCCTATTAGATGTACAGTAATCCTGCTTGAAAGTCTTGAAAGGTTTACTATTAAAATAACATCCTTTTTTCTTTATTTTGTCATTATGGTAACATGTTAAGGTATTGTAAATCCTGTCAAGATATATACTAGTAGTAAAGCTGATTCCAAAATTGTGCCACAAGATAGGTAAGTTCATTTTCTTTCCTGAGATAAAAGTTTCAATATCTTTAGCAGTAATCCTTAGTTTTTTGGATCCCAGTTTCTTTGTTATTTCTACATGTTTGAATCGGGTTTTAGCTATAGGTTCAATTGTCAGGAAGTAATCTTCACCAAAAAACTCTGCCTTAATTTTGGATTTTGGATTAAACTTAATATCATTTCTTCCTAAGAGTAGGCAAGCTTTTCCAGGAGGACACGTTTTGTAAGATAAATGGTTTTTTGTAAGCAATAAGTGCAAGTACTTTTTATAGGAAAGGTTGGATAATGGTTTTCCATTTTTAAACACTAATAAAGATGAGTTTCTTAAAACTTCAAAGACTACATCTTTAGTATATTCAAATATTGAAGTATCATTGTCTATTAAGATGTTAAGGGGTCTTTTGCTTGTTCCATATTTATTAAAATCAAAGGAGTCTTCTACGGGCGCGTAAAAAGCTAAGTCATCAATTTTAGATTTTTTATTCAAGGAAGTGAGTTCTCCACCAATGGACGTTTTATTGTCAAAATTACGGTCAAGGGAAGTGATAATGACATTTTTTACAAGAACAGAGTTAGGTGTTTCAACATCCGGATCTATAATACTGATGTTAGCTTCATTATCATAAACTATCAGTTCGCTTTTTAGGGAGTTGTTAAGCCAAGTATAGTGGATTGCCATTGCCGGTTTAGGGGCTATGCTTGCTCTCCTTCTAACACTTATTTGGCGATTATCTTGGAAAAGTATTATTTCTTTTTCTTATTTTCTGATACATGTGCCATTCTAATCAATCTCATTCCTTTTGTGGCTCTTCCTGTATTGCTTCTGTTCCTAAATGTACAGGTTTACCCATTGTTGTCTTAAGATATATTTGTTTTAAATTATTCTTTTCAACGATTTTGAGACGGATTTGGTTATCTTCGATATTATACGCTTCGCTATCCCAGAAATCCATGAACTCCCCATCCCTAATCTCGAGTTCGAACGGTTCCTTGCTTATTAATCTTACATCTCCATTTATTGAAGCAAAACTAAGATTATCTCCAACCATCTTCACTCTTACAGAACCATCATTATCATCTGTGAATATTAGCTTGCCTGCAATGTCTTCCGTATTATATGTTGTTGTATACTGTCCTTTCAATGTTACTTTTTTGGCTAAGGCAAAACTGGATAACCATATAGTAAAGGCTATGAATATTAGAACAAATACAAGCTTCCTTATTCTATATGATCTCATTTTCAATAGCCAAATTAAATCTTAATGTTTCGTTATCTAATACAATGCCATTGAATATCAAGGAATAAAATGTTATTTTTGGAGATGTTTCCACACCCAATGTATAGTTTCCCTTATTGCTTGATAAGAGCATGTCAAAGATATTTTTGTTTTTACTAATCATATTATCGAAAGCAATCTCAGCTTCAGAATGGACTTTTAAGAAATCAACAGGAACCCTAACAAAGAACTTCTCCATCTTCCTCGAACCATTAATGCCCCAGTATACTGGCATATCAATATTTATATCCACTCCGCCTTTTCGCATGACAACATTAGTCTTTGCACTTCTTGAAGATAAATTTGATGCCATTAGGCAACGGGGCACTTCAAAATTGAGCTTATATTCCATATGTTTTTCCATATCTGCTACTTTAACAAACTTAGAAGAATTTTTAGAATAAACTGATACGACATAGTTGTAGAATAAGGCCGTATTTTCTACATCGAGATAGATCTCTCCACCCTGCCCTGCCAATAAAAGCAGTCCATTTTCCGAGTGATACTTTATGCATCCATCCACCAACCCTTTCACCTTAGATTCTTCTAAACTCAGTTTCTTCTCTTTTTCAAGCTCCGGTTTTTGTAGGATGTCTGAATTTAATACAACGGCAAGGACTATTATGCCTAATACAACTACCCCTAATAAAACAAATAAAGTTACTTGGCCCCTCTTTTCCATAAAGTAGGTTAGGGAGAAATATTATAAAAAACTTACTACATCGCTTCTAAACGTTTTATCCTTTCTTTAATGGGTGGATGTGTAGAAAAAAGATGTGTGACAAAACCTTTCTTCTTCCTGAATGGGTTGGATATGAAAAGGTGAGCTGTGGACTTATTCGCCTTCTTTATCATGGGATCAGAATCTTCAGAAATTTTCCTTAATGCATTTGCTAATCCTGGAGGATACCTTGTCAACACAGCTGCATTGGCATCAGCCATGTATTCTCTCTTCCTGCTTATCGCTAACTTTATCATTTCTCCTATGATTGGGCTTAGGATAGCTAACACCAAACCTACAACAACCAATATTGCCCCTACTTGCCCGCTATCCCTTGAATCCCTTCTTCCGAATATCATTGACCTTAAGAACATATCACTCAATAATATCGTGATGCCTAACAACACTGCAGCAAGCATCATGAAACGGATATCATAGTTTTTTACATGTGACATTTCATGTGCAATTACCCCTTCTAACTCTTGCCTGTTTAGCTTATTAAGTAAACCAGTTGTTACTGTTATTGAAGCATGTTTCGGATCTCTCCCAGTTGCAAAAGCATTCAATGCTTTATCCTCAATCACATAGGCTTTAGGTTTGGGTATGCCTGCGGCCATTGCTAGTCCCTCTATTGTATGAAATAGATAAGGAAATTCTTTCTTTGTTACAGGCCTGGCCCCTGTTGTTTTAAGAACAATTTTGTCACCAGAATAATAACCTATAAGCAAGTATACGAGAGAGAACACTAAGGCAAGCCCTAAGCCTAGATGGAAAGATCCATAAATGAATCCTATCCCATAGCCCAAAGCAAGGATTATGACAACAAAGACAAGCATGGTTATTATTGATTTGATTTTGTTGTTCCTTACCTCATCAAACATAAGTTTCATAACAAGTTCTCCTTAAGATAAAAAAGTTAAAATTCGACTTTGACGTTTTTCCTTTCGGCTCCTGAAGTTTTGAACAGTTCTGCCTGCTTGAAGCTGAAAAGTTTTGCAAAAACATTATTTGGGAATGACTCTAGCTTGGTGTTATATACCAT
>CAZUKZ010000023.1:0-18768 GCA_964621125.1 Candidatus Woesearchaeota archaeon | reverse complement strand
AATAAGGATTGCCTTTAAGATCCTATATCAATATATAGGATTTCTACAGAGCCTATTTTTCTCTAAAATTTTCATAAATATTAGTGATGGGTCTAGAATTTTAAGTAATTATGAGAAGAATGATTTAAATATATGAACGTTTTATATTCATCCATGTTAAAAAGAGGATTAATTTGGCTTATGTTGTTAATCTTAGCATTAATGTCTGTTAATTCTGTATTTGCTGTTCAAAAAACTGTTGATGATAAGACAATTAGCTGTCCTGAATGCTTGAATTATGGGAAGTCTTGGGTCTGTAGGAATAGTTGCCTTGTAACTATAACCTCACCTAATCATCTTCAGAAACTTTTCCTATTTGGATCCCGAATCTATTTCCATGAAAAAGGTATTAGTCATATATCCTTAACTAAATCTTTACCCCGGGGAAGGGTCGTGAATATTAATGGTGTACTAATTTCAAATCTTTTAAAGGAGGATAAGATTTACTTTCTTCAAGAATTTCCTTTTTATGAAGAGACCATTATTTTGAAAGTTGTCACTAAGGGTAAATCTATTGAACTCTGCGGCTCGAAATTCCTTGGTCTTTATCACAGTAGGAAAGATTACTCCGAATTTATGATCTTTCGAAATTATGCTGATACATATGGTCAGTGTAAGGTTTTCCAATATAAAATATATACAAAAAAACAATATGGTAGGAAAGTGAACAAGTATCTGTGTGGCAATATGTCTTTGGAAGGATCTGCCATTAAAGCTTTGCAATGTGAAATAAACTCCGAAAATGCTACTTTGACATGTGACAAATGCAAATTTGATAACCTAAAGATAAATGATAAGCTTGTTCTTGAGTTCACACCAGAGTCTAATTTTAAACGAGCTATTATGCACAATGATAAAGTCAATTATATGCAAGTCTTTGCAGATAAAGTCAAGGTCTTCAATACTTTTATAACTCTCAACAAGTCTAAGGTATTTAGCTCTAAGGAATCAATTCCAAGAAATGCCTTTTCCGTTGCTAAGGAGTATATAGCAATGCATTCGGGTTGGTTGAATGTTGAAAACGAAAGATTTACTTATGTTTTTGAGAGGCCTAACTTTTTATTCCATGGATATTTTATAGTTTTTGATAAGAATAGGAAAAGGGCTAAAGGAATAGTACCTTGGTCAAGGATACATACAGGCAAAGTTAGTGGTTTGAAAAGTAGAAAAATTATTGTTGTAGAAGGTATGAATCATAAATTATTGGGTCTACAAACTATGGCATATAATATTAAATTCCACTTAAAAAAAATAACTCTTAAACCAATAAAGGCTGCTGCTAATTATGTAAAATTCAGTGAAATAATCAAAGGACAGTTCAAATTGTCTCAAGGAGACGCAACTTCCGCTCTTGTTCTAGACCCAAAAAAAGGTAAACAACGATTGCAAAATATTTTAAGGTTCTCTAAAGTCTCAAAACCATCGAAAATACCTGAAACTAGTACCACTGGTGTTAAATTGGTTGCAGCTGCTAAAACATTTGTAGGGTATCCTTATATCTTGGGGGGGACCGGATTGAGTTCAAAAGCTCCTACTGCTAAGAAATGTGCTGAATGCTTGAAAGATTATTGTCAAAAGATATGCCTTGAGAGAGGGCCTAATGCTTGTGTATCCTGTATGGGTAAGCGTGGCAAAATGGTTAGGACAAAATGTGCCAAATACTGCAAACGAAGTTCGTGCCGTACTGATTGTCGTATAACAAAAGGAGACACGTCATGCAAAAATGGCGAAAGCTGTTACTTTGGAGGATATGATTGTGCAAGTTTTATTAGAGCTTCTACATTGAAGGCATTTGGCTTTGATACATACCAGGGTGTGATGAATGTTTATGCTTCTTGTGGGAGATTACATAACAAGGAAGATGTCTTCCCTAAATCTATATCTTCAAGGATAATACAAGGGCAACAGCATTTATCCAAACTTTATGATTGTAATTACACCCCTATAAGGAAAACTTCTGATTTTAATAAGCTGCGTCCAGGTGATTTTGTTTATTGGACCAATAAAAAAGCAGGCATTAAGAGGTATGGAAACAAGCCTTGCATTGGTAGCCCTCATATTGGGATGTATGTTGGAAAAGAGAATGGAAAACATACACTAATACAAGCTGCAAGCCAAAGGGGTGCTGTGTTGAAGACTCGTATGGTTGGTGGGAGATCGACATTTTGCGGTGCAACAAGGATTTTTGAAAGACCTGGAGGGGGTATTGCTTGATGAAGCATTTGATATATCTCTTTGTGTTATTCATTGCTTTAAGTGTTGTAATGGCGAATAATTGTTATGAACAGCCTTATGCTACTTCATGTTCTGATTATTGTGAAAATCTTTCAGAAAATTTGGGGTCTGAGATCAGTTCATTAAGTGGTTGGGATGATTGTAAGGCTAACCAAAAATGTTGTGTAGTTTTTTCACCAATTGATTCTGGAGAGGAATTTGTGAATTTAGAATTAAGAACTTGCAAAAGTCTAAATGGTAGTATCTGTGAATTTGAAGAGAAATGCAATGGTAAGAATGTTCTTTCATCGGATGGAGGTTCCAAATGTTGTCTAGGGGAATGTAAGAATTTGACAAATACGTGTTTAGCTTTAGGCGGGGAAGAATGTTTGTTCAATGAGATGTGTAAGGGGGGTAGTATGAGGGTTACTACTGATTCTATGAGGTGCTGTTTATCGGGAAAGTGTGTGGGTGCCTTGAAATTCAAAACAGTATCTACAAAATGTTTAGACGACCTTAAAGGGACAAAGTGCTCAATAAATGAAACTTGTGATGGGGGAAGTATATTAGTTGCGGAAGATTCAGGCTTGTGTTGTGTTGGCGGAAAATGCAAGCTTATTGAGAGCAAGGCTACTAAGCCGAAAAAAGAGAGACCTATGGGATTATATTTATTCCTGGGAGCTGTTGTTATAATTATTTTATTATTATTAGCATTAAAAATAAGCAAAATGTTTAAATAGTAATCTTGTTTATTTCTTTGTATGAAAAAGGGGCAAATTACTATATTTATAATTGTTGGCATAATTGTTGTTGCTGCTATCTTCTTAGCATTATACTTAAGGGGGCAGGTAGGCACGGACGTTTCCCAGTCACAGCTAGCGGCTAGGGCTGGTTTATCGCAGGATGTTGCGGAAGTGTGGGATGATATTTATAACTGTGTGCAGTCGACTTCTGAAGAGGCTGTGCTTCTAGTTGCAGAACAAGGAGGGTATATGTTACCTCCTAAAAATTCTTTAAGTGTACAAGATAGTTTAATTGCTTATGGTTATAAGGGTGGTAAAGATGTTGTTCCATCTTTAAGTGTTGTAAAAGAAGAGGTTAGTGATTATGTGGAAATATTTTTGCCTCTTTGTGTCGATTTTAGTTTGTTTCCTAAATTCAAAGTAACTGAAACAGAACCTAAGGTTAAAAGCGTTACAATAACTGATGATAAGGTAAGTGTAAGTGTGGATTATAAAGTGCAATTAGTTAAAGGTACAGAAACTACTACATTATCTGAACCTTTCCCTGTAACGATTAAGACTAAATTAAAGAAAATGATAGAAGCGGAAAAAGCAATTGTAGAAGATGTTAGTAAAGATTCTACGCAGATATCTTTTAATACTTTAGGGAAAGTAAATTTCAATACTAATATAATTGTCTATGATGCGAATACTACCGTGTTTGCTATGACTGACAATAGTTCTAAGGTAGGGGGCTACGATTTAACATATATATTTGCAATTGAGGTGAAATAAATGAAGAAAATTATATTTCCTTTATTATTTTTACTAATTTTTGTAACAATTGTTTCTGCAGAAAATACTGTGCAGATGTTTGAGTATGGAGAGAAAGCTTTTATTTGTGTAAATTGTCCTCAGCCGAAAGGAGATGTGGTTCCTTACTTTGAATGTAAGGCAAATGCCAAAAACCCTTGTTTGTTCTATACTGGGTTTAAATATCTTGGAACACTAGATAATCTTAAAAGCATAAATATAAAGACTGAACTACCGAGGTATTATGTTGCGACCCCTAAACAATATTCCTCTAATATTAAGGGAGATTTTCCTTATCTTGTTGATTATCAGAGCAAGCCTTTGTCTAAAGGGACTGTATTGAAAGGTTATGTAGTTAATTCAATGACGAATAAGATTTATTCTATCGATCCTAAAAGGTCTATTTTGGGCATAGTTGATGCTAAAGTGTATATTGATAATACGGCTAAATCCAAGTCTAAGTTAATAGCTGCACAAAAAAAAGTTATATTAGAATTGCAAGAGGATAAGAAACTTATTCAGTCGAGGATAAAGAGCAATAGGGCTTTACTTGATCTTGATGGGGCTTCAAGATTAGAGAAAGGTGATACGGCCATAAATAATATAAGACGTCATAATGACAAGGTTTTAAGGTTAATACGTAGTGATCAATCAGAGCTTGATGATCTGGATAGAGAAATTGCCAAAAAGACAAAGGTCTTGAAGGGGTGGGGGACGGATACATCAAAAGCTAAAGCTGCTCAAGGGCAGATATTCATGATTGAAGGAACAAGTAATACTAATTCTATACCTATACAATATGTAAATACATTAGGGATTCCTTTGAAATGGGGGGAGTCAATTGCTTTCAAAGGTTTGGATAAAGAAGGGAAGTATGATTTGAATAAACCAGTTATTTTTGTAACAACAAATGCTTTATCTGCGGAAGCAATGAAGGACTTAGAAAAAGATGCTGGTTATTTAAATTGGGATGTGTTAAAAACAGGTGTCAGCATGAAGGATTGGTGGGAAGGTAAAGGTGCATATAAAGGCATAGATGATTATAAGGATTCTAACATACAATATCAAGATAGAGAAGGAAAAAGGTCAAGTAAGACAATTTGTGGGCAAACATTTCTAAATTATGCTCCAGGAAGTGCTTTTGAGCTTGAGTCTTCAGGGAATGATTGTAAGGTTAACAAATACAAATTAACGACTATGTTATTTGATTCTTCTGATGCAATTAATGATAAGGAGTTTAAGTATAAATGTGGCGGAATGGATTATTTTGCTCAGGGTGGGGAGGAGGAGTTTGATACAAGGTACTCTTATATTAGAAAATTATATTGTGATCAAGTCGACCCTAAGAAAGCTAAATTATATTGCAAGAAAGGGGATGATTGGTGTACCACTGCTGCAAGTTTTAAAATAAAAATTAAGGATAAGGGTGGAGAGTATACAATTAATTTTGATACTGGAACTTTTATTCCTAAAATTCAAGGGAGTGTAAGAGGGAATTTTGAAGAAGCTTCTTTAGGAAGTTTGATTGTGAAAGGTAAACAGTTCTGGATTAATGGTGATCATATATTGTTACCTAAGCATACTTATGCTAATGGTAAAAATGTTGTAACATTTAATACTAAAAAATCTTTTATAGACTTAAAAGTTCCGTCAGGAACAAAGATTACACGCGTATTTAATAGTGGGCAAATGATTATCCATAATTTGCAAGGATCTGATTATATTTTAGACTTAGGAGTTGAGGGTGGCAATAAAAAACATCCTATAAGAGCATTATTCCCTGACAAGTATCCTATAACTCAAGATAAGGATTATACTAATGCTCTTTACCAGAAAACTAAGGAGTTTATAAAAGACAGGACTGAAATAGCTTCTTTTGGTACGAAAGAGGAGTCAGCTTTCATTAATCTTGGAAGTGATAAGGGGGATTATGAAGTCACTTTTAAGCCTGTGTATCCTTTGAGACCTTTGACTAATGTGGAAAAGGCTACGAAAGAAGAAGCGGAACAGAAGATGAAGTGCAGGAACATTTCTGTGACTCAAGGTTCGGACAGTAGACAAGTTATAGCTTATGCTTGTTATGGAGTGGATTATAATAAATTAACTAAAGGGCCTAAGGGCGTAGTACATGAAATTGTAAATAGGATACATGGTTATCCGCAAGCTGCTCCATTCTTTGCAAAAGTAAATTTCAAAGAAGGGTATGCTATTCAAAATTTGGTGAAGAAAAAGAAAGCTTACTATACTATTCTTAAAACTGGAGACCTTTGTTACCAACAGATTCCAGAATATGATCGGAAAGGGATTTATACAAGAGTCTATCCTATGCTTCACCCAAGCTGTACATTTTATCCGGGGCAAGGCATGGAGATGTTTAAGGAGGCTTTAAAGAAAGGGGAAATTAGTCCTATAAAGGATGTGAAACCAGAACTGAAAAAGGTTGGGGCTTGTCCTTTAGGGACTAAAGCTTACACTGCGAGAAATGGAGATAGTATGGAAAGGATCGCATATAAATTGGGGATATTAACTAAATTACCTCCTATAAAAACAGATCCTGGTTGGGTTGAATACAGATCTTTTTTGAATTATGTAGAGAAGTATAATAAAAAATTGTTCAAGATGTATAGTTTTTGGGAAACAACTGTGGGTAGGGCAAAAACCAGAACTGAAGGGTTGAAACAACAATTGGCGTTTGAAGATAAGTTTGGGGGGAGGACATATTACTTATTCCCTGGAGAAAAAATTTGTTTACCTGGTGCTTTATTCAAAAATGAAACTACCAAATTACGATCAAAAAAATCTATAGCCGCAAAAAAGGTTGTGAAGTTAGCTCAAAAGAAAAAGAGATTAGTCCCTAGTTCTGTCAAGAGCTTATATGTCAATAGAGGTTCTACTAAATATAGCATAAAGAAAAGTAGGACGGCTGGTGAGAGTGATCTGCTTAAATTAACACAAACCGAAAGTGTTGAGGAGGCGTGGATTTTTGCTAAGTACAAAAATGGCGTTGAGGAATGGTTTGAAATTGGTGAGAAATATGACGAAAGTTCTGGTACAATAGAAAAAGTGGACATATCATTTAAGAGAGCTCCGTTGAACCAAGTTGATAAGCTTTCAGAAGTGTCTTTTTATCATTTTCATCCTAAGGATACTGGCAATACTCACGTTCTGTCTCAAACACCATCAGCATTTGATCTTGATGGAACAATAAGGTTATTTAAGTCTTTTAGGCGTGTAAGTTTTAGCTTAGCGGCAATGTTTGATAATAGAATTGTTGTTCCTACTGGAGTCTATAAAGTAAAAGTGAGTACAATATTTACTAGTGTAGAGGAAAGGACTGCTTTGAATAAAATAGAGGATATGAATTTGGAGAGGAGATCTCTGAAGAATACTGGAAAGACTTCAAACTTTGATTATACTTCGGCTAATAGGGGAAACTTTGCTAAAGAAAACAAGAAATTTGCGAAGAAATATTCAAGTGCAGATATGACAATATCATTTTCCCCTAAACGTTTTTAATTTTTTTGGAAATATTTAAATAGGCTCTAATTATTAGTTATTCTATGAGAAAAGAGGGTAGATGGGTTTTTAAATCGTTATTATTAATAGTTTTTGTACTTTTATTTTTAATCAATCTAGTGAGTGCAGTTGATTCTGTTAAAATCTATCATTCTGGAAATGGTGCTTTCTTCTGTGTAGATTGCCCGGAACCTAAAGAAGTTAATGGGAAAATGATGTTTTCCTGTAAAAAAAACACTGCAAAACCCTGTATTTTTTGGACAGGTCTCAAATTTGAAAAGTGGTATGAGATTAGTAATGTAGTAGAAGTGAAATATAAATTTTCTTCAATTAAGCAATATGAGAAGAATTTTAATTCAAGACCCAGAACACCTTATCCATTTTTAGTTACAACTTCAAATGCGACTGTCAAGGACACATTCTTGACCAAGGACGATGCAATACTTGATGATTCTTCTAAGGATAAGGCTCTGTATAAACTGAATGATAAGCTTAGACATTTCATCTTCACAGATGTGAATGTCTTTTTTGATAAATCTGGTGAATTGTTTATGGTCCAAGGCCTAAGTAATGAAGATAATAAAATACCTTTGCAACATTTTGGATTAACTAGAATCTCATTGAAATGGGGTGAGTATATTAAATTTAAGGGGTTGGATGATAAGGGAAATTATAATTTAGATAAACCCGTATTGTCAGTGACTAGTGATGCTTTAGAATTGAAGGAAAAAGAAGAAAGAAGGATGGTCATTAAATACTGGTGGGAAGGCAAGGATTATTATCTCGGTATAGATGATTATAAGGATTCTCAAACTAAGTATCAAGATAGAGAAGGAAAGAGACCTAGCAAAACCCTATGCAGTCAAACGTTTATCAATTACGCTCCTGGAAGCCAATTCATGTTGGATTTGAGTAAGTCGGACAAACCTTGTCAAGTAAGTGAATATAAACTTTCTACTGCACTGATTGAGAAAGACGATGTCAAAAACAACAAAGGATTTTTCTATAGTTGTGGGAAAATAAGGTACTGGGCTAGGGGGGGAGAAAAACAGTATGATCTGTCTGAAGGCAATATAAGAAAACTATATTGTAATCAATCTGATTCTAAGAAACCTAAACTTTATTGTCGGAAAGGTGATGGTTGGTGTGAACAAGGTAATAGGGTGTTTTTTGAAGTGAAAGACAACAAAGGTAAGAATTATTACTTAGGTATTCGCCGTATGGTGGGTAGTAGGAGCAAGTTACCTATAGGTACTTTCAAAAAGATGGAATTAGGAAATGGTAGAGAACTTTTAATTGATGGGAAGGCGCTATGGTTGGGTAATGATAGGATTGAATTATCTAAAAGCATTTTCAAAATTATTGAAGGGGATGGTGCAGTGAAAATAGATGTTGGAGAAGATGCCATCATAAAAAGGTTCAAATTAGGAAATAGTTATATCCATCGATTGAAAGGAGATAGTTATGTTATAGAATTAGGTATATCCAAAAGCGATAATCGTGGTTATATCAGTGCGTTCTATCCAAAGACTTATCAAAACAAGTTAAAAAAGGATAAAAAATATATTGTTTTCTCTACAAGGTATGAAAACTTAGCCGGGGTGGATTTTATACCTTCATTTGGGACAAAAACCGATAAGAATAGAGCTGCCGTGAGTATCAAGAGTACGAACCCTGATGTGACATATATGCCGAAAGATAAGGTGAAAAAAGAGGTGAAGTTAAAAACTGATATGAAATATTCTGATTGTCATTATTTCAATGTAAATAAAGACGAGTCATTGAAAAGGCTTCTTGCTAAGGAATGCTTCTCTCAAGATTTCACTAAACTTTCTCCTAATAAGAACTATGATATATTGAATAAGATCAATTTTTTAGCTTATTCTATTGCGAAATTTAATCCTAAATATTTTTCTAAGCAAAATGTGCCGCGTTATTATAAAGAGCTTATCAAGGGGGATAAGGGCAGAGATTATCAGATTGAAAAGCAAGGCAAACTATGTTATAGAAAGACGCAGACTTCTTTGAAAATTGATGGTCAGTTTGAATTACAATTAAGTCCCGGGCTTTGCCCCAACTTAGATATAAAAAAGGTGACAAAAAAGAAAGCAGTTAAGGTCTGTCCAAGAGGACATTATGAATATAGGGTTCAATCAGGAGATAATTTGCCAAAAATTGCTTACCGGTGTGGGCAAATCCCAGTACCCAGTATTAAATCCAAAACCAATAAAGTTAAATTTGAAAAGTTTTTGGAAGTCTTAAATCCTACCAATAAGGAATTAATTACAAACTATAAAAACTGGAAGGATAAGTACGATCAATATGGGTGGGTTAAGACAAAGGCTCAAGGAACCCCATATTATCTTAGTACTTATGACTATTCTGCTCCGCCTAAAGGGAGTACTAATTTAGTTTGTCTGCCAGATAAAATATACTGTCTATATAATAAGGATTGGAAATCCAAGAGATCTAAAGTAAGATCAAAAGTGGCTAATAAGGGAAGGAAACAGAATAGAGATATTTCTCCCTTAATGTTTTTAGAATTAACCGCACTAACACCTAAACCTCCATTAGTTGTAAATTCTAAAGTTCTTATTCCATGCAGATTTAATAAAAATGATTGTAGTGATGGAGAAAAATGTGTATTCAATTATTGTATGCCACCTTGTCGTCAAAATTCTGGTTGTGCTGTTGGTAGATTATGTAATACTCTCTTGAAATCATGTTTTCCTAAATGCATGGAGGACCCAGATTGCCAGAAACTCACAGATATGACCCATCCTTATTGTGGTTCTGACGGATTGTGCAAAAAAGAACGTCCCGTAGAAGATCAGCCTGTTCCAGTTCCTGCAAAATCCATAACAGTAAGTGGAACAGTTTTGTGGCTTTGCCAGGACACTAAGGATTGTAAATCTGAGGAAGATTGTTTATATGGGGTTTGCCGAACTTCTTGTCAATCAGATAGGGATTGTATCTCAACGGATAGATTGATCTGTGATAGGCAAATGCTGCATTGTATGCCTAAATGTTTTACACATAAAGATTGTATTTCTATGACTCAAGGAAGGTTTCCGTATTGCTATAAAGACTCAACTTGTTGGGATAAACCTGGTTCATCCCTTCCTATAAAAACTCCAGCTTTACAGCCACCTTATACTACAATAGGGACTCTGAAGGACTGTAAAAAAAATGAAGAGTGTCCTCCGGGACAAGTGTGTTCAATTGCTGACACTTGTGTACTGAAATGCATAAAAAATGAGGAATGCAAAGAACTTTTCCCAGATACTCCAATTTGTAATAGAAAAACAGGACAGTGTATACAAAAATCTCCCTAGGAGCGTTCTTATTTAGAAATCTTTATATAGCTTATAATTATTAGTTTATTTATGAAAAAAGAGGGTAGATGGGTTTTTAAATCACTATTATTAATAGTTTTTTCATTTTTGCTTTTAATCAATCTAGTGAGCGCAGTTGATTCTGTAAAAATGTATAATTTTGGAGTTGAGGCCTTTTTATGTATAAATTGTCCTGAACCTAAAGAAGTCAATGGGAAGATGGTCTTTTCTTGTAAAGATAATGCTGTTAAGCCTTGTGTTTTTTGGACTGGGTTTAAGTTTTCAGAAGGGTATAATGCTAACGATAAGTCTGATGTAGCTAAAGTGAAGTATAAACTAACGACTCCTAAACAATATGATAATAATTTAAATCTTAAATCTAAAACATCCTATCCTTTTTTGCTTACACCCTTAGATGCTCCTGTTACAATAGGTAAACTGTTGACTAAGGACGATGTAATACTCGATGATAATGCAAATGATAAAGCATTGTATAAATTGAATGATAAGCTTAGAAACTTTTTATTCACTGATGCAAGTGTGTATTTTGATAAAACGTCCGGGAAATTGTTGATGGTAGAAGGGTTGAGTAATGCTGATGATAATGTTCCTTTAGAGCATTTGGGATTGACTAAAGTACCATTGAAGTGGGGCGAATATATTAAGTTTAAAGGACTGGATGATAAGGGAAATTATAATTTAGAGAAGCCAGTCTTGTTTATAACTACAGATCCTTTGCAATTAACTGATAAGGAAGAGAGGGATATGATTATTAAATATTGGTGGGAAGGCAAAGGTAATTATAAAGGAATAGAGGATTACAAAAGTTCTACAATTAAATACCAAGATAAAGATGGGGAGAGGCCTAGCAAAACTTTATGTGGGCAGACGTTTGTCAATTATGCTCCTGGAAGTCAGTTTGTTTTAGATTTAACGAAAGCAGATAGGCCTTGTAGATTAAGCGAATATAAGTTATCCACTGTGCTTATTGAGGAAGATGATATTAAAGATAATAAGGGTTTCTTCTACAATTGTGGAAGGATGAAGTATTGGGCTAAGGGGGGAGAGAAACAGTATGATATGTCTCAAGGTAATATAAGAAAGTTATATTGTGATCAGTCTGATCCTAAAAAGCCTAAACTTTATTGTTTAAAGGACGATAATTGGTGTGAGCAGGGTAATAGGTTCTCTTTTGAAATAAAGGATAGCAATGATGTGAACCATTATCTTAGTATATTCTATCGTATGGTAAGCAGTAAAAGCAAATTGCCTATTGATACATTTAAGAAAGCAGAATTTGGTAAAGGCGGGGAGCTTTTAGTTGAAGCTAAGAAATTGTGGTTTGGTACGGATGGGATTGAACTGCCAAAAGGTGTGTTCAAGATATTCAGCGGAAATCTGGTGGGGGTGGAAGTGGGGGATGGTGCTATTATTAAGAGATTGAAATGGGGGAATTACTACATTCATAGGTTAAAAGATGATAAATATATTTTAGAACTGGGCATATCTAAAAATGATAAAAATGGGTATGTGACGGCTTTCTATCCTAAAAGTTATCAAGGTAAATTAAAAGCTGATAAAAAATATATTTCGTTTGCTACAAAGTATGTAGATCCATCGGGATTGACGTTTATCCATCATTTTGGCGCAGTTCCTGATAAGGATCTTGTTGCTATAAGCTGGAGAGATGCTAGCCCAGACGTAACTTTTCGACCTATTAAGAAGGGGGGGAAGGGTGTTGGCATTGAAGCTGAACAAAAATATTCAGATTGTCATTATTTTGATGCAAAAAAAGGTGAATCATTGAAAAGGCTTCTTGCCAAGGAATGCTTCTCTAAAGACTTCACTAAACTTTCTGTAAAGCAAGACTATAACACTTTGAATAAGATTAATCTGTTGGCATATTCCGTTGTGAAGTTTAATCCTAATTATTTTTCCAAACAAAAAATTCCTAACATTTATAAAGCTCTAGCAAGAGGAACTAAGGGTAGAGACTATACAGTTGAAAAAGATGGTAAACTATGTTATAGAAAAACTAAAACTTTGTTGATAATTAAGGGACAAAGATATTTTCAATTAAGTCCTGGACTTTGTCCTAACTTAGATCTGAAAGAGGTTATACGAAAGCAGAAACTCAATAAAACATGTCCAAGAGGACATTATATCTATAAGGTGCAAGTCGGAGACAATTTCCCTAAAATAGCCTATAAATGTGGTCAATTACCTCTACCTTCGATTCATTCCTCTGCAAATAAGGCTAAGTTGGAAAGATTTTTGAAGGCGATAGAGCCTGCTAATCAGGGGCTAATAAAGAATTATAGGACATGGAAAAAGGCATATGATAAGTATGGGTGGGCTAAGACACAGGCTAAAGGTATTCCATATTATCTTACAGGTTATGTTCCTCGTGCTTATAATGAACCTGTGAAGAAGCCGGTAGTTAGGCCTAGAACTGTTTTGAGTTCACCTAGGTCTAGCAAATTTATATGTATCCCTAATAGGATACAATGTGATCCTTCTAAAGCATGGGAGGCGAAAAGGATTGTAGCAAAGTGGAAGGTTGCGAAAAAAGCAAAAAAACAAAGGAGAGACGTTCCTCCAAGAATAACTTTGAGTCCTAGGGTTGATATTTCAAAAATAACAAAGTGTACATCTTTGAGGGATTGCCGGGCTGGAGAAGGTTGTTCGGATTTGGTTGGTGGGAAGGGGTATTGCCTGAAAAAGCCGGTGGGTGGGGTGTGTTCGAAGGGTTTTATTCTTGATTCTACCTTTAAAAAGGTGATATTATGTTACCCTGAGTGCAGTAGAGATACAGATTGTGATAAATTCTTCCAAGGGGGTCCGTATTCTTGTTTGGTGGGTAAGGGTGATTGTGAGCAAAAAGACAGATCAGATGAACCGGATTTGAGAAATTTTGAAGTGCAGGGTAAACAAGTGTCAACATGCAATTCAGCTTCAGATTGTTTCTCTTCGGAAAATTGTATTTTGGGTATCTGTGTTGAACCCTGTGAGAATGGCAAGTGTCCTAAAGGATATTCTTGTGATAATGAAAATGGGTGTTTTCCTAGTTGTAAAACTAAAATGGATTGTAAAAAACTTTTTAATGGTGCTTTTCCTCTATGTTATAGTGATGGGTTATGTGATATAGATGGAAAGGCTGATAGGCATAAGTCTAAACCTATAGTAACGGGAAATAAGAAGGAACAAACAAAAAGATTAATTTCTACAGTCAAGAAATGTGACAAAAGTGATGATTGTAAGGGTGTGAAAGGACCCACTACAAAAACATCCTGTTCGGCTAGTGGGCTTTGTTTGGAGGGTCCTGATGGAGATAATAAGTGTCCTAATGGTTATGTCCTAGATGCTAACTATTGTACACCTAAGTGTTCTGAAGATGCCAATTGTGTAAGCTTATTTGGTCAAGACTATCGTTATTGCATTGTGAGTACTGGAAAGTGTTCTGGGTTTCCTCCAGTTGGAAAAAAACAAGATGCTCCTAGGCCTGAAATTAAAAAAAAGATTTGTAATGCTGAAGTAAATTGTGCATCTGATGAAATCTGTAAGATCACGCCTAATAAGAATGAAGGTGTATGTATTAAAAAAGAAGTAGCTCAACCCAGAGTAGCTGTACCTCGGCCTAAAACATTAGATAAGGGTGTTCTTTACTGTAGTTCTGATAGTGATTGTAAAGAGTGGGCCAGTGCTAATAAGGTACAGTATCCTCTGTATGCTCCTTTTACCGATTGTTGGGAAAACATTTGTTCTGGAATGTGTACTCAGGGAGTTTGTCCCAATGGTTATCTTTGTAATAATGATCAATTTTGTTGGCCCAAATGTTCAACTAATGCTGATTGCAAGAAGTTCTATAACGGTCGGTTTCCTATTTGTGATGTTTCAACACAAAATTGTAAAACAGAAGTTGTTAAAAAAAAAGATGATGTGAAGTCTTCTATTAAGTCAATTAAAGTAGGAAATATTGATATTGTGAAATGTAAAAATGATAAGGGCTGTGCTTCTCCTAGTAAATGCAGTTATGGTATTTGTATGACAAAATGCCAGAAGGGTCAATGTTCTAAAGGGTATTATTGTAATGGAGCTGATTGTGAACCTGAATGTGATTCAAATGCTACATGTATTAAAATTTTTGGAAATGAATATCCTGTATGTGATAATAAGGCTTGTGTAGAAAAGACTCAACCAAAGCCAGTGACTTTACCAGATAAAGGAAGGAAAATTCCTGTTAAAAGAAAGACTCCTACTGGAAGTGTTGTAGCTGAGCCTAAGAATATGGTGTCTATACACTATGGTAACACATTAGTAATATTTGATCCAATGAAAGCTCTGTGGCGAACAACTTTGACTAGGGGAGTAAGTACTTTAACAGACATGGGCAATAGTTTCAAAACTGGAATGTTTCATATTGCTAAATTTTTGCAAAAAGAGTGTACAGGGAATTGGGAAGATTCGGATTGTAAAGTAGAAGTACTTTGTGGGAACTTTAATAAAAATATAGTTGGAACAGACTTTTTATCAGCTGAAAATGGGGCACCTGTCACTCAATCTAAAATGTTTCGTGTTGTCCATAATATTGTAATAAAAAACTGCTTGGCTAAGACACAAAAGAAGTTATCTTTTGATTATCCTAAATTGGATTTTACAATCTATCAAGGAAGATGGGCTATGGACAATTCTTGGGATTATCAGGTCAATAAGGGTCTTTGGAAGAATCCAGGTTTTAGCCGTTTGACAAAATCTAAAAACTTGGACTTTGAGATGGGGCTAAATATTATTGCTGTAAATACTAGGGATAAATGTGCCGATGGTTATTGGGGAAAATACTGTTATTTAGATATTAAGGGTTGTATAGGGGGAAAAACTAGAATCAATGCGAATGAGATATACCAACATAGTAGTCGTCATGATGTTCTTAGGAGTTATATGGCTAAGAAAATAGCAGATTGCCAGACATTGGCTAATTAAACAACAAGCTTTATAAATCTAAAAAAACAATTGCTTTTCATTATGCACAACCAGATACTTAATATGCTCTTAAAGGAAGATGAGATAACTTGGCAGAGTATTATATTGGGGTTGGTTAAATCTGAGGAGATGAATCCATGGGACGTGGATGTTTCTATATTGACTCAGAAATACTTGGAAACGTTGAGGAAAATGAAGGAAATGAATTTCTTCATGTCTGGGAAAGTTCTTTTAGCTTCAGCCATGTTGGTAAAAATAAAATCAACAAAATTGGTAGAGGAGGACATTGGTGAATTTGACAATTATCTGTTTCATCAGGAGGATGAAATGGATTCTTTTGATGACCTAGGGGAGTTTGCTGAAAGGCCGCAAATAAACGCTCCTGGGTTGGGAATAAAGACACCACAGGCCAGGAAAAAGAGAGTAACCGTCAATGATTTAATTCACGCGTTGGAGAGGGCTTTAGTAGTCAATAAAAGAAGGATACTGAGAAAAAAAGAACTAAGGAGATACACTGGGTTTGACATACCTGAAAAGAAAGTTAATATTTCAGAATTGATAACAGATGTGTTGGAAAAGATCAAGTCCATATTCCAAACCAAAAAGAAGGTTACATTTTCAAGGCTCTTGCCTTCAGAAGTCAAGATAGGAAAGAAAGAGAAAATACTAACATTATATCCTTTATTGCATTTAGAGACTCAGGGCAAGATTGATATGGAACAGCCTGAGCATTTTGGCGAAATACATATATCCTTAAAATAGATTACAGCAATACTTATAAATAATCTATCTTTAATTCTAATACATGACTTCAATATGGACTGAAAAGTACAGGCCGCAAAATTTTTCTGAAATGGTGGGCCAGGAAGATATAGTCAAAAGGGTAGAGGCTTTTGTTCAAGGCAAGAGCATGCCACACCTCTTGTTTGCTGGATTGCCTGGAATTGGAAAATGTGTTGTTGGTGAAACACCCATATTGGCTGGTGATGGTGAATTAATGACTATAAAAGAAGCATTTAATAAAAAGATTGATTCTGTATTGTCATTAGATGATTGTGGCAAGATAAAAAAAGCTAAAATTGCTTATTTTTATAAGGATAAATCAGATGAACTGATAAAAATCATTTCACAATCTGGAAATGAGATTACCGTCACAAAAGAACATCCTTTCTTAATTTTGGATAAGGGAAAACCCAAATGGGTCGAATCTAGACTACTGGCTAAAGGAAGTAAGATTGCTTTGCCTTTAATGTATAGTCCTGAAATAAAAGAATTCAAAATAAATTGGAATTCTTTGGAGTTTTGGGCTATCTTAAATAATCCTATCTTAGTGAGGCCAAGCAAATTGTATTTTGGCCTAAAAAGAATAGTTGTTGAATACTTAGAGAAGAATAAAAATGTTACAAATAAACAGATTCTGAGTGATTTGAATATTCGCTATGGTTCACTTACTTGGGTAATAAGAGAATTAGCGAAAGATAAATTGTTGGTTTTTAATAACAAGAAGCCTCTTGCTTATTCACTAAGATCTCAAAAAGTCAAAACGTTTACAGTGCCCTTTAAATATGCAAGTTCAAATAATGTTTCTTATGTGTTTTATAAGTCCCCTCTTAATCAAAACTCTTGTCAAATTAAACATTTCAATAAATTTTCTTCTAAGTTTTGGGAATGGTTGGCTTTGGTTTTAGGGGATGGTAATATAAGAAATAGTACTATAAGGTTTTATAATAATAATGGTGATTTAAGAGGTTATTTTAAAGAATTATCTTCTCAGATTTTTGGAAATAAAATTTTAATTGATGAAAAGAAAAAGCCTGGCAGGACTCCTTATGTAGAAATGAAAAAAGCAACAACTATTGTTTTATTTTTAAATAAGGTATTCGCGATTCCTTTTAATGTCAAAAAGGCAGATATAATCAAAGTCCCTAAACCTATTTTCAATTCAGATAAAAGGGCCATCTCTCGATTTATTAGGGGTTTTTATGAATGTGATGGTTATTTTAATAAAAAGAATAATTTTATTGAAATTTCAAGTGCTAGCAAAGAGTTTATCTGGGCTATGAACTATCTCTTGACTTCTCTTGGAATCTTCTCTAGAATGAAACAAAAAAATGTTCAATACTATTTAACAATAAGCGGCGGTGAAAACATTAATAAATTTAGGATTAAAATAAAACCTCGATTTAAAAAAATCTCACTTCAGGTGAATTCGGAAACTAATATTGATGTTTTAGAAATAGATGCGAACCTGAATAAAATGTTGAATTCTTTAGGTATTTGTTATTCTAAGCTTGGTACGAAACAGGAGTTGGGCCATATATTTTCAAGAAAGGTTGCTTCAAGAAAAAAAATTATTAAACTATACAAAAAAATTCTTTTAATTGCAAAGGATAATATATTGGACGGTTTAAAAACTATATCTTTATTAAAATTATTTGAAAATGGAGATTTATCAGTAGAGATAGGTGCTGTCATTGATAAACTTGAGAGCGCACCAATTAGAACAGCAATTTGGAAGAATACGGGGATAAAATATGATCGGTTGAAGGAATATTTTAACCGTAAAAGGGAGCCAAATTTAACTAACTTTATGAGTATATTTAAGGAATTATCGTCATTAAATTTAGTAGATTCTGCTTTACATAATAAAATCAGGAACTTATTGACAATCCGGCTGGCAATTCTTCACACTTTAAAGACTCTAAATATATCGTATAATGAAATATCTAATCTCAATTCAATCCATGCTGCAACAGTAAATTATGTTCTTAATAATGATGGATTATCCTGTAGTTCATTATTATCAATTCAAAATATATTTTCTTCGATTAAGAAAATAATAGAGTCAAGAATATATGATAAAGATGTTGTTGATACTTTACAAAACCTTCAATTTCTCACAAAGGCAGAAGTGAGATGGGATAAAATTAAGAAAATTAAAATATGTAAAGGAAAAACAGTTTTTGACTTGAATGTTGAGAAGTATCATAATTTCATAGGTGGTTTTGGTCCTATAGTTCTTCACAATACCACTTTGGCTTTAGTCGTAGCGAAGCAAATGTATGGGGAAAATTGGAAGCAGAATTTTTTAGAATTAAATGCGTCAGATGAAAGAGGGATAGATGTTGTTAGGAACACGATTAAGGATT
>CAZUKZ010000022.1:0-18913 GCA_964621125.1 Candidatus Woesearchaeota archaeon | reverse complement strand
TTAGAAGGCCTTACCTTATTTAATTTCCAATTGTTTTTTATTACTTCTAATAATTCGTTAGATGTTTCCTTATGGTCTGAGTATTTCGGTCCATGCCTAAAATTGAAATCATCGTTTTCAATCTGTTCCTTCCAAAAAGAGGACCATTCCCACACCGCATGGTTCATACCCTGTTTCTCTATTAAATTCATTTGATCTTTCATAAATCTAGCAGCCCCTGGCTCGTACCTCCTCACCCCATATTCTGTTACAGCGATAGGAATATTCTTGAACTTATCGATTGTCTTAAGATAATTCTTAAGCCATTGTTTATCCACCATATCCTTTTTTCCATCATAATCTGCATCAAATTTCCCAGGATACTTGAGCATTAATAGTTTAGAATCTTGGTGCGTATATTGTATTGGGGCGTACTGATGGATTGTATAGACTACTTTCTTATCATCTATAATTTTCAGATAAGGCAACCAATCCACTGCACTATAACCAAGCCCACCCACCAGTACCGGTGTCTCCTTATCCATTTCCCTTATGGATGAAACTATTTTAGGATAGAATACATTCCAGTCATATTGGGTTCCTGTATATTTAGGATAGAACTCTTCAGCATCATCCGCCAACCCTAAAGCCTCCTCAACATTCGGCTCCACCATAAGGTCATAACCTACTACAATAGGATTATCTTTATACTTTGTAGCAGTATACTCCCACATCTTTACCCAGGCTTCCTTCTTCTCCTTATCCTTCCACACACTGTCATCAAACATTTTTTTGTCAAACCATCCTTCATCCCCTATGAAAAAAGTGAACTCGCTCCTGCCTGGCCCAGTCCTGAAAGCGATAACTGCAAACATATCGGCCTTCTTAATCATCATAAGCAGACCATCCAAGTTTTTCTCTAATGTCTTGTTGACAACAAAAGGAGATTTCTCTGTAAAGAGTCCAGGATGTGATATATGGACATAATTAGCTCCTAATTTAGACAGCTTATAGAAATCATCTTGTGTGAAGGGAGGCCCTACCTGCCCAACACCTAAGTAAGTGCTTCCGTCAATCTCTGGATAGACTCTTCTTTGATATATGTTTGCCCCTCTTAATATAACATCCTTATTCCAAAGACCTATCTTAGATGTTATGTTATAGGAAATACTGGTACTTGTGTCTATTTCAGGTTCTTCTTCAACAATACTTTGGCATCCTATGATAAACACTAGAGAGATTGCACATATCAATAAATACTGTCTTAGATGCATATTGTACCTCTTTCCTGGTATGATATGTTCAAGTAAGTTTATAAACTTAAGGTTTCTAAAAATTAAATCTAAAACAAGGAATTACTTGTTTGTCTTTCTTTTTAATCCAGTCCCGTCTACATAGATTAATTTATCTGAAGGGAATTGGGTCTGGACAGATGACACATAATCACATTCTAAATTCATGGCTACTTCCGCCAAACCTTGCCTTGCATCAGATGGCGATGTAAAAGCTCTCCTCTCCATCTCAAGTGAAATTAAGATGGTTTCGAAGTCTGATAATTTTTCCCCATTTAAATCTAAGACTGTCCGTGCACTCTCTTTTGAAATCCTGTGCTTCATATATTCCTTTATCTTCATTCTAATCCTCCTTTCCCCCTACCTAAACTCAGAAAAAGTTAGTCCTTATAAATTTTGCTTCCAAAATGTGAAAAAGTTACACTTTTACCTTAGAAATGTATTTAAGTCAGTCATCAATTAACTATATGATGCATTCTAAGAAGCTGGTTTCATGGATGAAGAAAAAGAGATTGGTGCATGGAGCAAAGAACAATTCTAAGTATTTTAAGAAAGTGTTGGAAGAATCATTGAAAGCTTCGAAAGAGAAAATATTCCTAATAGGGGACTATGGTCAGACATTCAGGAGAGTTTCCCCTGTTATAACAACATCCTATCTTTTAGCTGCAGAAAAGACAGGCATTGAAACAGAAACGCTGATGCAAAACACAAAATCGAGAGAAGATAAAGTGGACCATAAGATAATACAGGGGTTAAAGACCTTACCGAGAGGAAGTGTTGTGGTAATAAACGTATCTAATAGGTTAGGTAAGTTAAGAGAACTTGGCAAGAGTTTCAGGCGCTACTCAAAGTTCAAAGAATTGCGTTTCATTTCGACATCAGGGTTAGGGGGATTGAGGACAAGCGACATATTCAACATAACAAACACTTTTAATATAGACTATCTTAAGCTGAAGCACCATGCCGCAAGACTGAAGTGCATGCTTGACGGTGCGAGAAAAGTGAGAGTAACTACGCCAAAGGGCACGGATGTTAGGTTCAACGTTCTGAAACAGAAATCTATAGCAATAGATGGAGATTACAGTAGGCCGAGGTCTGGGGGAAACATGCCTCCTGGAGAAGTGTATATTGCTCCCAGGGAAAACAAGGTAGAAGGGAAAGTTGTTATTGATGGTAGTTGTAGAATGAAGGACGGCACACTTATAGTCAACAGGCCTGTAACTTTAGAAATAAGGAATGGCAGTGTTTATAACATCAAAGGTGGGAGGGAAGCGGCTATATTGGATAGGACGTTGAGGTGGGCGAAATCAATATCTAAATTCCCTATGAATGTAATGAAAATTGGTGAGTTGGGTATCGGATTGAACCCTAATGCAAGAATTGTGGGTTCAACAGTCATAGACGAAAAGTCTTTGGGGACAGCCCATGTTGCATTAGGCAGCAACTATTGGTTTGGAGGTTCCATCTATAGCCGCGTTCATTTGGATCAGGTATTCAAGAATCCTAAGATATTTATTGATGGTAAAGAGTTTGAACTTCCTAAGAGAAGAGATTTGTTGTGAGTTATCTAGTAACAATTTTGAATTTAGGAGTCTTGCCGGGCTGATGTAGTCCAACTCTATACTTTTTGACATACTTTGGAAGCTTTACTGATTTATCTTTTAAGAAATTCTGATGATAATATCTTGGCTTTCCCATAACTTCCAAAACTTCTTGTGCAGATTCCCCCATGATAATCTCACCAGAAACCCTTAAGTTCTGTAGATCTCTTAATGTTAACAGGACTAAGACTAGGACTGAAGATAGCAAGACAGTTGTTATTTGTGAGGATAACACATTGGTCTTTAGGTAAAACATGCAGAAAAGTAGCAATCCTGCTAAAAGGATTAGTATAGACCACTGACCATAAGTTACTTTTTCTCTTGATAGGCTAGATGTTAAGTTTCTTAAATTTTCTATATCATGGAGCAGACCTAGAATCTTACTCTTATAAATATCAAACTTTGATTTGATCTTATGTGTTTCGTCATATAGCATTAAAAACTCTTTAGTATTGGATTTATAATATTCGCCAATTTCAAAATCAAGGGCTTCGATAAAATACCTGTCCATGATTTGAGCAAACCTTTTAGCAACATCCTTGCCGCAAAGGTTAGCAGTTTTATATATCGATAACAGATAGGCATCTTCAGATGCTAAAGCTTCATAGATCTTATTATAACGGCTATTTAATCTTGAGATAAAAAATCCTGCAAGTATCGCGAATAAGAACGTACTTATAGTTAAAACAAGTTCAATATCATCAGATGGTCCTTTTCCAGGAATGAATATTACTGCGAACACAAATACAATAAACGCGATAACAAAACCATTCAATGCAAAAATATATCTCATTACTCTTGACATAAAACTTTCTGATTTATAAAATTATGTTTTTCAAAAATCAAATTGTTCCTTCAACATTTTAGGAATTTGTGAAGGCAGTTCGGCAACTTTTATTCCTACTTTAGCAAAAGCTTTAACCTTAGTCTCAGCAGTCCCAGAATCTCCAGATATCACGGCCCCAGCATGCCCCATCTTTTTTCCTTTAGGAGCAGTCTTCCCTGCGATGTAAGCAACAACTGGTTTGGAAATATTTTCTTTGATATACTTTGCCGTATTCTCTTCCATATCCCCCCCAATCTCCCCAATCAATACGATGGCTTTTGTTTCGGGATCCTCTTCAAACAATTTTAATGCAGATATGAAATCCAACCCAACCACTGGATCCCCTCCAATCCCTACAGCAGTGCTTTGTCCAAGCCCATTCCTTGTAAGTTCATTGATTATTTCGTATGTCAAAGTTCCTGAACGTGAAACCAACCCCACATTCCCTTGAACAAAGATGTGTTCAGGCATTATGCCTAGCTTGCTTTTTCCAGGACTTATTATTCCTGGGCAGTTAGGTCCGACAACAACTAAACCTTTCTCTTTAGACTTTTTCATTATTGCAATAGAGTCATGCACTGGTACGCCTTCGCTTATTATCACTATGTTCAGCATATTATCCAACGCTTCAAACGCTGCGCTCTTGACAAACTTTGCAGGCACATAAATAATAGACCATTCTGCATCATGTTCTCCTAAAGCATCAGCAATAGAATTAAACACTGGGATGCCATGGATCTCTTGCCCACCTTTTCCTGGAGTCACTCCAGCAACAATCTTAGTGCCATATTCTAACATAAGCTTGGTGTGGAAACTACCTTGATTTCCTGTAACCCCCTGTACTATTGCTTTCACATTTCCATCTATCAAGATTGACATAGTTTGACTATCTCCTTTGCACACTCTTCCATTGAACCTAAAGAATAAATCCCAGCCTTATTTAGAATTCTCTTGCCTTCTTCTTCATTGGTGCCTATCATACGGACAACCATAGGAATCTTAGGTTTTTTATTGACTAATGCTCTAGCGATATCGTCACATTTTGTTATTCCGCCAAAGATGTTTATCAATATGCCTTTAGGATTTTTCAGTTGTACAATCTCCAATGATTTTTCCATCTTCTCCACATCAGCACCCCCACCAACATCCAAAAAATTTGCCGCCTTGCCTCCATAGTAATCCAATACATCCAAGGTTGACATGACAAGCCCTGCACCGTTGCCAATAATTGCTATATCTCCTTCAAGCTCAACATACTGCAACCCATAACTTGCCGCCTCTTTTTCCAACTCAGTTTTTTCAGAATATTTTTTTTCAAATTCTTGTCTAAACAATGCATTGTCATCTATAGTGATTTTAGAATCAGCAGCAACAAGTTCTCCAGAACCTGTTCTTACTAATGGATTTATCTCTACAAGCTCTGCATCTTTTTCTTTCATTATTAAAAACAATTTCTTAGCAACATCTAGTACATCTTCATTTAGTTCAACCTCAGAAATATCGTAGAAGCTAATTTTCTTGACCTCATCAGGTTCTGACTTAGAAACTTCCTCGATGTCTACTCCACCATACCCACTGTAAACTAAGATGTATTTTTTATTCGTCCTATCTATTGTTATGGATAGGTACATTTCCTTCTCAATATCAAGTTTCTCCTCAACAAGTATTTCTTTAACAATCTCTCCATTCAGCTTTTTCCCAAACATTCCATCCAATTTATCATTAACATTGTCCTTATCAGTAAATACTATCCCTCCAGCCTTCCCTCTCCCTCCGCTCAAAACTTGAGCTTTCAGTACCATCTCATCAGCAAAAAGTTCTATAGGACAGTCAATACACAGTATAGATCCTGGTATAGGAATGCCATAATCTCCAAAAATCTTCTTGCCTTCATATTCTTTCAATTTCATCTTAGCAACTTAATATGACTTTTAAGTTATTTTCTTTATTCCTTTCGGGTAAACAATCTCTTAATATATCCTCACTAATGTCTAACTTGAGCTCTTTCAGTAACCTACCTAAAGCATACATGTTTATCGGATGCCCTTCCACATTATCTACTCTTTTCTCAGTAGGATAATCTTTAGATTGGCTTGATAGTTTTACAAACAAATCAGCAGTATCTATGATCGGATTATCTATTTTTCCTTTAGAATAAATCAAGAATGCAACACTGTCTCCACCGCGAACAGCCGCATCAAAGTCAAACGTCAATGCAACCTCATAACCTAGCTTCACTAATATTTCGCCAAGTACCTTGCCCAAAAACTTTATACCTTGCCCTCCTGTTCCGGAGATTATAATTTTCATTTTTTCATCACTCCTAAATCCATATGATCTAACACTTCATCGGAGGACAATTTATAGTTTTTCTTAAGATCTTGGTACATCTCATAGATATGATCATATCCCAACAATCTCCCAGAATTGGCAAAGCATGGTGATCTAATTTCCACAAACGAGAACCCCTCCCATTGGAACGCTTCTTTAATGACTTTGTTCACATGTTGGGGAATACTTGTAATAGTTCTTGCAAAAAAATAATTTTTATTCATGGTGACCAATCCTTGTATGTTGATTGGAGAATAAGGGCTCCCATAAGGGCTAGTCTTTGTTTTTGTATTTAGTTTGGTTGCGGGTGACATCTGCCCCCCAGTCATCCCATACGTTTCATTCACTACACAGATCACCGTAATATTAGTGTTTCTTCGTAAGGCATGTAACAGATGGTTTCCACCAATCCCTGTCAAGTCACCGTCCCCACTTATCACTACGACATTCAAATCAGTATTTCCTAGCTTCAGCCCTTCTGCAACAGGTATTGCTCTGCCGTGAGCCCCGTGGAATGTATCTAAGTTGAAATAACCAGCAGTCCTTCCGCTACACCCGATTCCAGAAACAATGGATAGATTCTCTTTTGCGACTTTCAATTCTTCAAAAACCTTGGCAGTCTCTTTCAACACCAACCCTATGCCGCATCCAGGACACCAAGTTGTAGGAAACCTTTCAGTCTTAAGGTAATCTTGATATGGCATCTTTCACCTCCTTCAAGCTGATCTCTCCGCCTTGGATATGAATTCCGTAGGTTCTCCTCAATAATAGATTATCTACTTCTTTCTGGTATTGTCCGGAATTCATCTCAATAACAATTATTTTTTTGTATTTGGCAGCTATGTTTTTAAGTTCTTCAAGTATTGGGAATAGTCGTATTGGTCTAAATATCGAATACTTCTCCTTCAACGGCAGGATTACTCGAGAAGTTATCCCGTAGGCTATTATTAGAGTATCAGCATCATTATTCTCTAGGTATTCAAAGTAACTATAGTTCTTGGAAACTTCCTCAATTTTATTCTTCCTTGCCTTGATGATATTTTTATGTACTCTTTTGTTCTTTGTTTTGGGCACACCTTCCTCAGCAACCAATCCTGTAAAGTGCCTGTTGGACCTTCCGAAGGGTTCTCTAGTTCTCTCTTTCAGCTCAGTTTCATAGTCAAGGCTTACAGATTCATACAAGTGTCCGATGTAGCCATCTGTTAGAAGCACTACTGGGCTTAAGCTTTCTTCAGCAGCATTGAACGCTTCAATAGTGAAGTTGTAGCATTCCTCAACAGAATTTGGGCAGAGTACTATTGGTGATACATCGCCGTGGGTACCGTACTTACATTGAAGGATGTCTGCCTGTGCTGGTCTTGTTGGCATGCCTGTGCTTGGGCCTACTCTCTGTACATTGACGATTACAATTGGGATTTCTGCCATGTGTGCTAATCCTATAGCTTCCTGCTTCAGGCTGAATCCTGGACCGGATGTTGAAGTCATCACTTTCTTTCCAGCCAATGATCCACCTATGACCATATGGATCGCAGCAATCTCATCCTCAGCATGGACAAACTTAAGATCTTTAACTTTGGCAAGATGGTGCATTATCTCAGATGCTGGTGTGATGGGATAAGCTGCATAGAACCCCATACCGGCTTTCATCGCCCCTTCGGCTATAGCTTCATTTCCTAACAAGAGTTTTTTCATTTTTCACCTTTATTGCCATGTCTGGGCAGACCCTTTCACAGATGCCGCATTTGATACAGTTCCCATTTACTGTAAGGGTTTCCCTATCGATCTTGATGGATTCCCTTGGGCAGCTCTTTTCACAAAGATTACAAAACTTGCACCAATCTTTTTCCCATTTGATGTTTTCAGAGATTTTTTTGAACATCTTAATTGTTTCAAAGTTCATAGAATATAAACATTATGGAAGTATTGTGGTTAATTAGAATGTCAAATATTATTAGTACCGACTCAAAAATCCTTTGACCAATGAACAGAACGCTTCCTCAGCATGTTTGGCCGCTTCAATCACTTCTTTGTGTGTTGCTTTATTCTTTCCATCACAAGCAATAACATTCGTGACACATGAGACTCCTACAGTTTTTATAATCCTATCCACCAACCCTCTCGGTTTTTCATTCCCATGCTTTGCAGCCATTATCTCAGGTATGCTTGACATCCCAACAGCATGCGCAATAGCCCTTAGCTCAAGGCACTCTGCAGTGAACTCATAGTTAGGCCCCATCATGGCAGCATAAGCCCCTCGCTTTAAAGTAAGGCATTCCTCTTTAGCAACATCAATTAGTATATCTGCACATCTCCTGTCACACGCATCCTCCATTGAAGGAAACCTTTTGCCAAAGAACTCATCATTCATTCCAGCTAAAGGATTGCATCCCATTCTATTGACATAGGAGGTCATTAGCATAAGCTCGGCAGGATTTAATCTCAGGTTCAACCCTCCAGAAGCATTGCTCACGAATAGTGTTTCTATTCCCAACCCTTTAAGAACTCTTGTTGGCAATGTTATGTATTTCATAGCTTCCCCTGGTTTCTCGTCAGCATATTCATAGAAATGCGCCCTTCCGTTCAGTATGGCTACTGATGTCCCTCTAAGATGGCCTAAGATCAATGTGCCTTCATGCCCTTCAACAGTTGTCAATGGAAATCCTGATATTTTCTCATAAGGTATCTCAAGGACCTTTTCAAGCTCTGGATCTTTCGCTAACGGCCCTAACCCTGAGCCTAATATAATTCCTACTTGAGGCATAAAATTCTTAACAGGTAGCTCTTTTTCAATATCTTCAATAGCATCATTTATAGTGAGCCGATAGGACCAGTTCTGTCTCTTTTTTCTTTCAAGCGTTTGTCGAGGATCGTCCCATAACATAAGTTTCATCTTGGCTTTTTGTCCTTATAAATTTTTATAGGCTCCAAACCAAGTATTTATAAATGAAAGATGATTAGGAAATCAGAGCATGCATGTTCGTTATAATGCAAAAAAAGATACATACTTGAAGATTGGGAAAGTGGATTCTTTTTTCACAGTGGAATTATTGTTGGAGAAGAGGTTTTCTTTGAAAGATGTAAGAAAGGTTATCGATAACTTAGCTGTTAGGGGTTTATGTCGGATTGGTTTGAAAGGTAAGGTCAACAGCAGTCTTTTGAAAGTTATGAAGTATATAAAAGATAAGAAAATTGAAATAACTTTAGAATGTTCATATAGTTTAAACAAGGCTAAGATTAGTTCTGTCAAGGCTTATGTAAGTAATATAAGGTATAGTGTCTATGGCTGCGAAGGTGTTCATGATCGGATGGTTGGTAAGGTTGGAAGTTTCAAGAAATTATGGGAGAGTATAGTGCTTGCAAAAAAGTATGGTATACCAGTGTATCTTTCTTCGACTTTAGTCAAGAGCAATATAACTGAAACAGAGTGTTTAGTCCATTTTTGCTTAGGTCATGAAATAAAATTGCTTTCATTCTACCATAGTTATGATAAGGAAGAAATGCTACCTCAGAAAGTGATTGAGAGGGAGATAAGGCAGATTAAGAATTTGGCAGGAAAGTTTGAGAAGAAATTGAAAGTGAGGGTAGGTGAGAGGCTTGTAGGTAAGAAAGTGGTGGTTTATCCGGATGGAAAGTTAGTTATTTCTCCTGTAAAGAATAAGTTAGGTTGTAAGGCTTTAGGGAACTTGTTAAAGGAAGATGTTTCCAAGATTTGGGAGAAATATGAGTATAAAGAGAATTACGTAAAGAATTATTTAGGGAGAGTATGATGGTTTTTGTGTTTTTTATTCCCT
The DNA here is from genome assembly GCA_964621125.1 of Candidatus Woesearchaeota archaeon. Classification (GTDB taxonomy): domain Archaea; phylum Nanobdellota; class Nanobdellia; order SCGC-AAA011-G17; family GW2011-AR17; genus CAZUKZ01. The sequence goes on along the minus strand of CAZUKZ010000022.1, from coordinate 9,093 downwards.
TTATAGCTTGTTTTTAATAAATCAGAGGGGGCAAACTGGTTATATAGTTTTATGAACCTTTCTTCATCCCTATAAAAGCTCCCTTGTATATGTTTATTCTTGAACTTCTTAACAACATTGTAAAATTTCTCAAGAACCACAAATTTCTCATCCTTTCTATGTTCTTCAATTTTTTCAGAGCCAGAGTCAATTAAGACAAGAAATTCATTTAGCTCTAAAGGTTTATCCAAATTAGGCAACCTTCTTTCTATCGCTTCAACTGCTATTTTCTCACAATAGATATGTCCCGTTAAATACAAAATTGCCCTGGATTCATTCAACCCTTCCCAGTTAGGGTTATTAAGTATCTCTTGATATTTTTCAAATAGTTTTTCAAGCTGTTCTTCAATTTTGTTTACGTCCATAAGGTATGTATGTTTCATCAACTCTATCATGATACAAGCCCCTTAAGCCTTTCAACAATTTTGACTAAAGCCAAAGTATCTTGCTCTCTCACAAGTTTTTGTTTGGTTAACACATCAAGGTAAAATCCGGTGGCTTGCAGGTCTCCAACAGACCCTACTGTTGGCATTAATGTTGCGCCAAACTCTTTCTGTGCAGCAACACTTATTGCTTGGCTTGTTGGGAAATGGAGTGTCCCTTCAAAAAGTACAGCATTAGCGATAGCATTTGCAGCGTTAGGCTGGCCGCTTCTGGAATATAGATTGAAGTCGACGCAAGTATGCGTAAACCTTTTAGAATGTATCATATAAAGTTCTGTCCCATCTTCTGTAACATGCTTAGTAAATTTCATATCTTGATGTTAGAATTACGCAAAGTTTATAATAATTATGGCACTGGTTTATAAAGTATATTCTTAAAATCAATTAATCTTAAAAGTAAGGAAATGTACAATGAAGCAGTCATGGCAAACTTTCTAAAAAAGATACACGAATTAGGCAAAGACATAGATTTCATGAAATATCAGTTCTCAGACATGATGGGTAATCTGAGGGAAGTGACTCTTACAGTTGACCAGATTCCAGATAAGGGTTGGACAAGTGTTGACGGTTCTTCTGTCTTCGGTAATATTATACCTGCTACAGAAAGCTACATGCTTCTTGTCCCTGATGGTAAGACACTTGCAAGAATTCCTTGGGAAAAGAATTGTGCAAGGGTCATATGCAACGTTTACACTCCTCCGGAGAAGGAGGGAAAGAGAGCTAAGGCCTTCCATGGCTGCCCAAGGAATGTTCTGTCTAAGGTGAGAAAAGGCATGGATACAACATTGAAGGCTCTACTCAAAGCTAGGTTTGATGATACAAAAGTAGATAAACTCCACGCTCATTTTGCTCCTGAGTTAGAATTCATTCTTATAGATGGAGACTATGATTTCAGTACGCTGCATCTTGATCAGAGTTTAGCTAATTCCAGCTACTTCCTTCCTCCTTCACGTAAGGTAGATGAGGTTCTTCAAGAAATGACACTTTACTTTAAGGAGATGGGTTGGAAAAGGGAAAAATATCATACAGAAGTTACTGGTGGCAACAAAGTATTACAATGTGAAATAGGCATGGGTCATGGCAATGTTGTAAGTATAGCTGACGCAACAATGACGATGAGATACATAATAAAAAATGTTGCTGAGTTGCATGGTATGAGAGCATCGTTCATCCCTAAGTTCAGGGAAGGTGTCAACGGCAATGGGATGCATGTTCACCAGAGCCTAGCCGCCACAGTATATGGGAAAGAACATAATTTATTTTTTGATAGGGAGAAGGGGGATGGTTTATCCGACCTTGGAAGGATGTATATAGCAGGTATGCTTAAGCATGCTAGGGAGATCACAGCCATAACTAACGCACTACCTATTTCATATAAGAGACTGGTTCCTGGGTGTGAAGCCCCGACTTATGTCGCTTGGGATTGGGAAAATAGGACTGCTTTGTGCAGAGCACATGCCAAGGGAACAAAGAGTGTAAGGTTAGAGTATAGGGCACCTGATCCTAAATGCAACCCTTACTTAGCTTTTGCAGCCATGCTTTCTGCAGGTTTGGAAGGGATAGCTAAAGGCCTAGAGCTTCCTGATCCTGTGAAGAGAGACTTTTATCATGACAATTCTGGTGTTGAACAATTACCTGATAATTTAGGCCAAGCTTTAGCAGAGATGGTTGGTAGCCGTATGCTCAAGAGAAGGATGGGGAAGTATGCAGTTGAGAAACTTCACAGTGTAAGTAGTACGATTTGGAAAGAATATTGTCAGACCGTTTCAGATCATGATATTAGGTGGTTTTTGTAAAATAAAGAATAAAAAATCAGAATGCTGGACTGTAGCACCTATTACTAATTTGTCTTACTTCAGACACATCAATTCCTTTTTCTGCAAGATAGTTAGTAATGTTTTTAGTCAAGGCAGTCGCTTTATCTAGGTGTCCTAATTCTCCGAAAGATTCTAATCTTCCTGGACACATGCTTACTATGGAATTTGTAGCAGAAGCGGATTCGGCAACTTTTCTAGCATAAGCAAATTGTATAGATTCCATTGCTTCTGATAGACTGATATTCGTAACATTTCCTACATTATACTGTTCAAGTTCCAAACTAGAGCATGGGAAAATATCTCCTTTATTATTCACATGAAACATACCTTCACTTCCAGCAGGGCAACCTTTACAGCCTATATTTGAACCTAGGCATTCTTCTATCGCTGCAGCAAAAGTTCCTCTTAAGGCGGACTTAACCTTTTCATTGCCTTCAGCATATGTGTCTATCAAAATATTTAAGTAAGTCTCAGAATCAGCTACTTCTAAATTATTTTTTCTTGCACCACCTGTAAGGTTAAGTTCCAAGAAGTTTACTTTTCCTACACCTAATTCATTGACAACAAAATCCACATAATCTTTTATTTCATTTACATTGCCTGCATGGACAACATAGTTGACTCCAGTATCTAATCCCTCAGAATTAATTCTTTTAATAAATCCTATTGTTCTACCAAAATCTTTATCTTTTCGTAACTGACCATACAATTCTGGTGTATGTCCATCTAGGGAAACTGTCACGCCTAATTTTCCTTGATGTTCTCGCCCCAGTTCCATAACCCTTTTTTCAAAATCCGAGGGGATATGTGCGCCTTCTGTTGTTACTGAAACAGATAACCCTTTTTTTAAAGCCTGTTCTAGTATACTCAACTCTTGAGTGCCCAAGGCTGCAGCACCATTCTTTAGGACAACATGGCCAGGAGTATATCCTATTTCTGAGAATTGTCTAATTACTTCACTCCAGTTTGGTGTTTCTTTGCACTTTGATCTTATAAGATATGAGTCAACTGAACAATGCTTACAAGCTTCGTTTTCAGATACCAGTTTACAATAGTCTCTAGTTTCAATTATTAAAAGTGGAATTTTCATTTTCCCTTGGTTTGATTCCATTTCTTGCATTTTCATCTTGTTTAGCCTCCTAGTTTACTTTTTACATATCTACATTTGACACCGAAAGGCTTATATATTTAATTCGTATGATATCATACTAATATGGAAAAAGAGATTTTAAAGGAAATTGGATTGACTGATTACGAAGCTGAAGTTTATCTAGCCTTGCTAGTGAATGGACAGATGTCAGCTTACCAATTGGCTGAAAAGGCAGGGCTTTATAGACAAGTCACTTATGACTCATTGAAGCGCTTGATGGAGAAAGGCTTTGTTAGTTCGGTTATGGAAGGAAAAACTAAATTGTTCAAGGCTCTGGATCCTAATTTGATACTTGAATACCTTAATGAAAGAATGGAAAATTATAAAGAAATTCTTCCTCAGCTAACTAAATTGGATGAAAAATCCAAGCAACCATTAGTTGTAGAGACATATAAGGGAAAAAATGTTCTAAGGATAGCATTAAGGGATATAATTAATACATTGAAAAGTAACGGGGGAATAGTCCTTTGTACTGCTATTGAGGAAGCAGTTCCATTGATAAAATATAAAACAATTTGTGATCAATATGAGAGAGATATGATCAGGTTTAACATTAAAGAGAAAGTAATAATAAAAAAAGGTGATAAAGGAATATTCAAAAAAGGGACTTCAAGATATAAAAAGATTCCCCTAAGGTACTTCAACCCTAATCCTGTACAAATCTATGGTGATAATGTACAAACTATAGTTTGGGGGAATCCAGATTATCTGATAATTATTAGAAGTAAAGACGTTGCCGAATCTTACAGGAAGCAATTTGGTTTGCTTTGGAAGATGGCGACTCCTTAAACCTCAAATTTTATAATGTTTGGTAGTTTTTCATGTTTAATGATAGAAAAAGTATTTAATATTTTATTAGAAGCGTACGGTCCGCAGGGGTGGTGGCCATTAACACCAGAAGGTTCTTTTGAGACAAAGCACCATTCAGGGAGACCTAATACAGAACAAAAAAAGTTTGAAATAATGGTAGAGGCTATTCTCACGCAGAACACATCCTGGTCAAATGTAGAAAAGGCGATATTCAACTTAAACAGTTCAAGCAAACTTACCCTCTATTCTTTTGATAAGATTGAAATAGATACTTTAGCAGAATTAATCAAGCCAGCAGGATACTACAACCAGAAAGCCAAACATTTGAAAGCTTTAACCAAATTCATTAAGGAGAACAATGGATCAAACAACCTTTTCAATCAGGAGAACTTAAGGGAAGCTTTACTATCAGTTAAAGGCATAGGCCCAGAGACAGCAGATTCTATTATCTTATATTCAGCAGAAAAACCTATCTTTGTAATAGACGCTTACACAAAAAGAATCTTTTCTAGGCTAGGATATGATAGGAAAGATTATGATGATTGGCAAGATCTTTTCATGGGAGCCTTAGAACCTGATACAAAAGTGTTCAATGAGTACCATGCCTTAATTGTGCAGCATGCTAAGATACATTGCAGGGCAAAGCCGTTATGTGAAGGATGTCCTATAAGAAAGCTTTGCAGAAATATAAAGTAAAGTTTAACTATATTTAAATAGCTGTTTTGGCATATAATTCTCATGAAAAAGAAGGTGAGTCTATTCAAAATTCTGTTCGTTATTTTTATCATATCTATATTAGCTTTATCAGTTTTTGCAGCAAAACCCCCACCCAAGCCGGATAAAACAGGAAAACCTTGTTATGGCGTTGCTCCTGAGGTTAAGGGGAAAGTAGGAACAATAACCATGTATGGTTGGAACTGGGGATATTGGGTATGCGATTTAGGGGGTAGAAGCATGTATGAGATGGGTCCTGGTTCAGGAAGGTTGATTTGGGTTGATGAGGATCCCAATAAAAAAAAGAAAACTCCGAAGAAGTCTATAGTCAAGAAAAAACCTAAATCAGTAATCAAACCAACCACTACAAAAAAGAGTTCCTCGGATAAAAATAATGCAATATCAAAATTCGTATCAAAGACAAAAACTGCAGGAAAGCAAGCTACTTCTTCAAGTATAGGGTCAAAATCAGTAAAGAAAATAGACACGAAGGCTGCATCAAAAGCATATAAGGAGTATACTGATGCATATAATAAGTTGAAGAAAATTATGGGTTCAAGTAAAGGGGATACGCCTGAAGCAAATGAAGCATATAGGAAATATAAGGAAGCTAAAGAAAAATACGAAAAGATAGCTAAGGGAGAGACTGTGAAGGAAGAGAAGCCAAAGGAAGAAGAAAAAGAGGAGAAGGTTACCTTGAAGGATGTTGAAAAGCAGAAGATAAATAAAATGGTTTTGGATATAAGGAGTAAGTGTGGTTATAATTCTAAATGTATGCAGGTAGAGTTTGCGAAACGTATGGTTAAGGATAATCCTATTGGTGATGCTCTGAAATGGCATGACAACATTAAAAAGGGTGTCAAAAGTGGTAAGAGCATATTCAATGTTATGAAAGCTCTTGTGATAGATCAGGATGCAAAAAAGACACTGGAGTCATTAGGCTCTGCTATGACTAGTGATGAGATGAAAGATTTCTACTCTATGTTTGAAGAGAATTTTGAGAAGAATACTAATATGCGCTTATCAAGAAAAGATGTTGAGAAAGTGTACAATACCAAGGATGGGGGAATGGTGGAGATGGATGTTGGCGTCTTAGGCAAGGATAGTATAAAATCAGGTAAGGAATTTATTAAAGTTACGGCCAGTGACGGTACGATGTATTTTATTGATGCTAATGATCCTGATGCGGACTTTGTGCCTCTAAGTAAAATACACGATTATAATAATAGGGGCTTTTTCAAGACTTATGACAAAACAAAGAATTGGTGGCATAGGTTATGGCATGGTATAGATAAGACAGAACAGGAATCATGGGATGAGTTGTCAAACGCGAGGGGTGAGTACGAAAAGAAGTCTAAGGGAATCCGGGGACAAATAAATGCAAAGATAACAGAAGAGATTATAGGGAAGGGGGGTTATCCTGCCGCCAAAGCCCATGAAGGGTTGCAGGCAATAGGTAAATTTTCAGAAGTTCAATCCTTTGAGGTTGTAGCAGAAAGTTATGTTACTTTGAGGAATAGCGGAAAATCTCATAAGGATGCAGTTGACCATATATTTGTTGAAACAGATTCCAATTTTCTCAAGCCCGGACAGATAAGGTATATCGCAATACAGACTGATTATGATAAGAATGGCATTCCTAATGAATTAGTAGATACATTACAGAGACATTATGTGAAGCACAAGATTAGGGAAAAAATTAAGGCTAGGAAATGAGTTAATAAATGTAAGATTTCTAAATTATGACTAATTAGTGATCAAAAAACCAAACATTTAAATAATAACCATTAGTTTTCCTCAATATGCCTCCAGAAACACCATTATACACTGAATTCCCTGTAAAGTTCCTTACAGATCTGACAACACAGCTTCCTTTTACTAGTTATTTTGATATTGCGTGTGGTACTGGTGGGTTTAGCATAGCATTAGGTTTACAAGGGCATAAGGTATTGGGAGCAGATTATAACAATGTGGCTATTGAAATAGCTAAAGCAAAACTAGCAAGTCTGGGATTGCCAGAAGATCAGTTTGTACGTACAATTGACAATCTTGCAGGAAGGATTGATCCAAACAATGAAGGGCTTTTAGGACTCAGGTTTGGTAAGAATCTTAGTGAGCTCCTAAAAGAGTTCAGCACTCTAGAAGCAATAGAAGAATGTGGGCCAAAGTTCATGGGGGATTTTCCAGAGTTAGAAACATGCATCTGTGGCATTGATGAAGACCCAGACGTGACTTTTGAAGTAAACAATGTATTGTCAGATCTTGGACAAAAAGCAGAGCCTTACCAGTGTATGACTAATTTCATGCTTTTACACATGCTAAATCCCGACGTAGGCTATCAAGCATTGAAAAATATCGTGGATCTTACAACAGAAGGCAAAGGTCTAATAATGTCAGTAGGGACTAACAACAGAAGCTTACAAAAAGACTTTTGGGATTTCCTTGAAGATTTAGGATTTGAAAAAAACCCTTTATCAGAAGAATTTGAAGATAGGCTCAACAGGTTTGCTATGGTCATGCAAAGGGCAGGCTTCCTTCCTGAGGATATGGAGGACTTTGAATTTTCAGAAAATGACCTTAGGAGAATTGATTTTAGGAATATGATGAACGGGGGAGGTTATATGTTACCACCTGATGCAATCCAATCATATGTTGGTGTAAGGAAACACGTTTCCTCTAATGTTCCAGAAGAAAAAATGAGGGATTTCTGTAAGCAACTCTCCCATTGAATTTTCTTAATGATAAAAGCATAAACTATTTAATATACAGCGGATACTAAAGGGAAGTAAAAGATGTACGACACAAATATATACAAGACAAAGGATCTATACATAGGAAATAACAAAGGATGTTGGAAAAACTGCCATGTATGTACCAATTGTATTAACAAAAGGAGGAATTGAAATGACAAGGACTGAAGAAAATCTAAAAGCAGCATTTGCCGGTGAGAGTCAGGCAAGGAATAAGTATGATTATTTTGCTAAAGTGGCTAGGAAAGAGGGTTATAATTTCATAGCGAGATTGTTTGAAGAGACTGCATTGAATGAAATGCAGCATGCTAAGGACGAGTTTAAGTTATTGCAAGGCATCAATGACACAAAAGCAAATTTGAAAGCCGCTATTGAAGGGGAACACTATGAAAACACTAAGATGTATCCTCAATTCGCAAAGGAAGCACAAGAGGAAGGAAATATAGAAGCAGCCAACCTTTTCATACAGATATCCAAGGTAGAGGAAGAGCATGAGAAGAGGTACAAGAAGTTATTAGAAATGTTAGAGAGTGGTAAGTTGTTCAAAAGAGATAAGTCTATAAGATGGAAATGCAGCAAGTGTGGTTATATTCATGAAGACAATGAACCTCCCGAGGAATGCCCGTCATGCAAGCATCCAAAAAACTACTATGAACCTGAATGTATGTGTTTCAAGGAAGGTTGTGAGATTTGTAATTAGCAAAACACTTATTAACTCTTTTTTCTTTTAAATTTAACATATGAGAGATGGTCATAGACGAAGTTTAGGTAAGACTATTAGCTATAGGGTTTCATCCTCTATTCTGACAGTATTAGTAGTCTTCATAATAACTGGCAAATATTCCATATCTTTAGCAATTGGCGGTATTGATGCTATTGTTAAGATTGTCTGGTATTATCTGCATGAAAGGCTATGGAACCATACTAACTGGGGGAAATCAAAATGAATAAAGTAAAAATACTTGGAGTAGAAAAGTCGCCGACACACAACGTATTCACATTTGCCAAAGAACAGGGGTTTATTAAAGGCTTTCGTGAAATGTTGAAAGATTTGGATTGGGAGAATCATCCAAAAGCCGTATGGTTTGGCATGAAGAAGGATGAAGGAGCTATGGAACCATCTAAAGAAGAGCAAGACATATCTGGGATGGTAGATGAGATTCACCATATTGAGAGGGAAGGATTGAGAGCAGACCTTGTACTTGGTAAGGATAAGATCTTCCTTATATTCACATCAAAGGCAGATAAGCAGGAAAAATTGACAGAAGCAGTCCTTAAGTTCGCCTCTTTTTGATAATATCGGCTCTGTAGAAAATTAAAGTGATTGATGAGAGTATATCTCTCATTAGGTTGTATGCCAAACACTTTCC
>CAZUKZ010000021.1:0-19208 GCA_964621125.1 Candidatus Woesearchaeota archaeon | reverse complement strand
CAACAGGTCACAAGAGATTGTAACTAATCTAAGTGTGAGGGCGGGAATGATAAAATTACCTCCGGTATTCACCAAGATTTCCGGATTCAAGAGCGATCAAGAGGTTACCCTTAAAGTAGAAAAGGGTAAAATCGAGATAAAAGAATATAAACAACCAAAAAGATGAGGGAGGTTTGGAAAAAATGGCATTATGTCCTTTTGTAGACAGGGAATGTTCTCAGGATTGTAAGGCGTATGATGAAAGTAAGCCTGAAGACTGCATAGTTCTTCATAGAGCTGATAGAACAAACATGCTACTTAACTTTATAGAGAAAAAGATGGATAAGCAGTAGACTAATTGTTTATCTTTTCTTTGAGAATTATTTTTTATTTTTTTTGGTAATCTTTATATTCTTAAGAGTATTTTTTATGGATTATGAAGGTTTTGTTTATCTGTAATCAAAATGAAAATCGGAGCAAAACGGCAGAAGAATTGTTTAGTAAAGATTTTGAGACAAAGTCTGCTGGTTTGTATAATGAGAAACCCTTATCGGAAAATGATCTTTCTTGGGCTAATATAGTCGTTGTGATGGAGGGTAGACAAAGAAGTGAGATAGCTAGGCGCTTTCCTGCTATGTATATGCAAAAACAGATTCTATCTTTGGATATACCTGATATATATCGTTATAATCAACCAGAGCTGATTAACATTTTAAAGAATAAGATTAAAGATTCATCCATTCTTCAAACTGTTTCTTAGCTTCTTCTTTTGACTGAAATACTCTAGTTTCTGCAAGTTTTAAACATGGGATACGTCTAGTAACTTTATATTCTTTTTTATAATTTGATTCAAGTTCAATAATTGTTACTTTCCACTTATTTTCTTTCATCCACTAAATCTTTTGTTGAATGTTTAAAACTTCATCTCCAAGAAATCGTATCTTTTTTCGCTGAATCTGGAAAATCTATCAATCCTTTTGTAGAATCTATTTTTTTAGAACTGTTTCAAGCAACACCCCAAGCCTTGATGGCCAGAGCTAACTCTTGGTGATTCTTTGCATACTCCTTTAAAGACATTTTAGCTTCAACAGCGTCTATTGCTTGGCGTACAGCTTTAGCTCCTGCTCTAGTCCCTTGAGGATGTGCGTGTACACCTCCCCCAAATTGGCAAAGAATATTTTTTCCCATACGTTTTATCAATTCCTGAACATGGCCAGGATGCAATCCTCCGGAAGCTACAGCTAAACAAGGTTTAATATTATACCATTTCTGCCCTAAGACATGGGATTTAGGGTTTTCTACAATTAATGCTTTCTCTATTTCATCTTCAATCTCAGTACCTTCGTCAAACTTGCCACCCATTTTACCCAAGTTTGCAGTACCTATGTGTAATGTGTCTACACCAATCAATCTTGAGATCTTGGCAAGGACGAGCATACTGATACCGTGATAAGGATTCTTTGTTATCGCCGCATGCATTGCCCTATGTCCGTGGATTGGAAGGATGGATCTCTTTCTTAGAGTCTGCATAGCTGAAAAGCCTACTGTCAATATGTCTGCCATAATGTAATTACCGTTATGGTTTTTCACATGGTCCATTCGTTTCAACATTTCGATAAGCTCGGCACTTACGTTAGGCATGTAAGCTTTTCTCTCTCCAGTTTCAATTTCCGCTTTTTCTTTCATCTTTAGTGTCAATGCAATCCTATCTTTGAATTTGTTGAACACCATTGATGTAAGGTTCTCATCATCCTTGACACAGTCAAGGCCTCCAACCCAAGCCTCATATGCTACTTGTGCATGCTGTCTTGCTGTAAGACCTAACTTAGGCTTCACTATTGTTCCGCATAATGGCCTTTTCTTGATAGCCAGTAACTTTCTTACTCCTTTGATACCTAATCTCGGTCCTGGAAATGATTTTACCATTTTTTTTGGAAATGTTATATCCTGAAGGCGTAATGCTTTTATCGCTTTCATGCCGAAGATGTTTCCTGCTATGGAACTGAGAATCTGGGTCATGTTTCCTGCCTCAAAAAGATCTGAAGAGTAAGCAATCTTCACTTCTCCAGTGTTTTTATTTATTGAGAATACATGGGGCATGAGCCTGTTGACTATTGTAGGACTCAAAGTTTTTATGTCAGACCACGTATCAATACTAGATTCCCCTGCAACATGGTTAGCAGCCTTTTCTATGGGGATTCTGTTAGGTTTTATATAAAACTCACAGACAACATCACTTCTTTTTGGCTCGTACTTTAAGTCTATATATTTGAGCATAGGTTATATGGTGGCTTAAGTTATATTTAAATGTATATTATGTATCTGAAAGTGGTAAATCTTTAAGATTTGTGTTTCCGTAAACTTTATATATAAGTTGCCCCCCTAAAATAGTAACAGTTTGGGGGTGATTCTGTAAAAAAGACGGTGTGATTCACAAAAATAAGAGGTGGTGCTTAAAAGACTAAAGTACAGGGGGCGTTACTAAATGAGAAGAAATCCATACCTCTTCACACCAGAGGAATTTAACTTTTTGCATCAGATCTTTTTGAAAGATAATGATGAGACGAAATTATTTACCAGAATAAAGAAGAAGAAAGGCGTAGGGCTTGACAAATCTGAGATACAACTGATTAAGCGAAGATATTCTAAGTGGAAAGATAGTCAAAGCAATAAGATGGTTCTTCTTCTTTGATTTTATTTTTTGTTACTAATAATGGGGTTCTTTGATTTGTTTGGAGTAGGGGATAAGGATACTTTGCCTGAGCAAGATATCTATAGGGCTCCTGCTCATTTGGTGGATCCTGACTGTCATTTGATAACTCCTGAGATGGAGGCATCTAATTCTGGAGTGATTTATGATCCTTCCAAATCTAAAACGGTTATGAGGTTTGATGAGAGCTTAATCTGGTTAACTGTTGGTGGTTATGATCGGCATCCTAGGCCTGCGGAAGTTTATGAGCTTATGGCTAGGCATTTTGAAGGAACGTTAGATTCTATATTAGATGTAGTAGCTTTGGATATGCTATCAGGAAATAATGAATGGTTAAGCATGGCAGTAAAAACAGTGAATAATCTTTTATTTTGTTATCAAGATCCTATGGGTTTAATATGGGATGCTGGGGAAAAATGGCAGGATGGGAAATATGTTACTAATAGAGATTCTTTTACATGTAGTGATTTAATGGCGTTTGATACTAAGGATATTCCTCTAGGAGAAAAAGTTTCTTTAGAACGACTGCCTGATGATTTTGTCCGATTTATGTATGGGAGATCTTTCAATGAATTACCTGAAGAAATGAAGGATGCTTCCATTTATTTACAAGGTGGTGAAAGCATATGGCCTTTGGGAACTGGTTTTGGTCATAATAATGATTCTCAACATATGAGTGCATATTGGTTTCATAGAGCTTCAAGAGGGGTAGGTGATTCTAGGTAAGATGGGGTTCTTTGATTTGTTTGGAATGAGGGATAAGGATACTTTGCCTGAGCAAGATATATACCGGGCTCCTGCTCACTTGGTTGATCCTGACTGTCATTTGATAACTCCTGAGATGGAAAACAAACCTTATTCTTGCTTGGAATGGGAGGGAAGGAAGTCAAGATATCACCATACTTTTGACGATAGTTTGAGAAGATTGAGAAAAGCAGGATATGATAGACATCCTCGTCCTCAGGAAATTTTTTCGCTAACAAGAGATTTTCTACATAATAGGCTCAATGAAAATTTTGCTCAAGTTGCTAAGAACCTTTTATTTGGTAGTGGGGAGTGGTCAAGCATGGCCATGAAAAGAGAGGGCAATTTATTATATTGTTGTCTTGATCCTGAAAACCTTGGGTGGGATAAGGATAGATATGTTGTAAGGGGAAGGAAATTAAAGGGTGTTGAAACTAAGGTGTTTGATGTAGGCAATATTCTTTCAAGAACTCCTTTTGGCTTGGATGCACTTCCGGATGAGCTTGTACAATACATAACAGGGTGGTCTTTACAAAATTTACCAAGCTTTATGCATGAAAGGTTTTGGAAATTTCGTTTTCTAGTTACACTTCCTATTGAAGGAGATTGGAGTCCAGTAGGCAAGGTTAACTTAGATTACATGCATGTCCCAGCTATAGATATGATCTCAAGAGGGGTTAAGGAGAGGTAGATTTTTTCAACACTTTGGGTAGCTTAGCAACACTTTTAAGAATATAATCTGGTTTCTCTTTAATTAACATATCTCTTCCTTGGTTCCCTGTGAGGACAGCTACAGTTTTCATCTTAGCTCTTTTCCCGGCCTGCATATCCCAGATACTATCACCGACCATCCAACCAACTTCGCACTTAGTTATTTTTTTAGCTTTGTTGATAATTTCGGGGTGTGGTTTAGGATTTTTAATATCATGGCTTCCTAATATAACGTCAAATAATTCTAAATTGATCTTGCCGTGCTTTAACAAAGCTATTATCTCTTCATGAGAAGCATTGGACAAAAGCGCAAGCTTATAATCCTTTTTTAATTTTTTCAACATCCCTTTGACGCCTCTAATCACATGGACATACTTGGAAGTCTTCTCAATGACGAAATGGTTATGGTCTGTGAGAACCTTATCAACTTTTCTCTTACTAAGATTGGGGAATAATGTACGGACTAATTCTTCCCCGACCATGCCGAACAATAGCTTAACCTTACGCGTCTTAACCTTTGGAAGACTGTGCTTTTTGAACGCCATGTAAAATGCTTTAAGGTGAACCTTGTTAGTTCTTATCAGTGTATGATCCATGTCAAAACATATTAGTTCCATTGTTAAAAATAAAGAAGAATCCTTCCTTAAAAGAAGGAGTCTTCTTATCACCTCTTTATCCCCAGTAATCCAAGGATCATGAAAAAAGCCAAGGCTTTCGCTTTCTCGCGGTTTTGATGAATTTCTTGTACTTAAACACCCCTAATTCTGAAATTACACCTTTGATATGCTTGGGGTTGACAATATCGAATGCTGGGTTCCTTATTTTCACACCTTTGGGAGCCTTTTTCCAAACTTCAGAACTTGCTCTTTCTTCTATCACCTCTCCCTTTCTCTTAAATGTATCTGGATCGATCTTCCACGATGTTGCACAAACATATACTGGTACTTTGAAATCATAAGCTATCTTGGCAAACAGGGCGCTGCCGACCTTATTATAAACGCCTTTAGGTGTGATGGCATCTGCTCCTATGAGCATTATCTTGGAGTCCATTATTGCGTAACCTGCAGCTGAATCAACAAAGTGTGTCACTGCTATTCCTGCCTTAGAGAGCTTTTTAGCTGTAATCCTTCCTTGCATTTTAGGTCTAGTTTCTGTATTGCTTACCTTAACTTTATTCTTTTTGCAGGAGATTATTATCGATTCAACAACGGAGGAATGGCAGTGCGTATAAACAATAGGCTTTTTTGAAACTATCTTGTTTCCGGAATTTACAAGGTCAACTTTCTCTTTCTCGTATAGGTTGATGAGATATTTTGCTGTTTTCTTAATAGCTTTCTCTAGTTCCTTGACATCCTCGCTTTTCAATCTTTTAACATTGAACAAAATATAATTCAACATGTTGCGCATGGCTGGTTCGGTTGGACGCGTCATAAACAGTTTTTTCTTTCCTTGCTCTAAACCCTTAATGAATGAAGATGGGTTTTTTGTTTTAATGGCTGATGCATGAGATGATAATGCTTTCACTGCAGCCTTGGCGATGTTAGAAGCTCCTTGTATCTCTAAACTTTTAATTTTTTTTACAGTTGTATCCAAATCCATCTACTAAAACATTGGTGAAAGGAGTTTATAAAATTTTTTAATTGAAAAAAAATCACTTTTTCCAATACCACTTGATTGTTTTATACACTTCGAAGAATATTAGGCCTATTGATGAAATAACAATTATCTTAATCCAGTCATACAATCCCAAAGCAACAGTACCGAAGACTGAACTCAAAGGTGTATAGATGACCACCAACAATCCAGTAAGTCCTGCCAGCACACCGTATATAAGTTTTCTATTGTTGAATAGATTAATCTTAAACAGTGGATGTTCGGACCTACATGTGAAAACTAGAAATAACTCAAACATAACTACGCCTGCCATAGTCATTGTAGTAATTTTAGCATTTGATGCTCCGCTCTTCAATGTTAAATAATAAATCAGGAAAGTTGTGCCAAATGCCAATAATGTTGCAACACCTAGGAAAAATTTAATGCCATAGAAGATGCTCTCTTTTGGATTCCTTGGTTTTCTTTTCATAATGTCCTTTTCTGGAGGTTCAACAGCCAAAGCAATCGCAGGAAAACCTTCGGTAACTAAGTTTATCCAAAGGATTTGTAAGGGTAGTAAGGGCAAGGGTAATCCCAAAATGATGGCTGTAAGCAAAAGCAACAGCTCGTCAAGATTTACTGAAAGCAAGAACTTAATGAATTTTTGAATATTGTTGTAAATGACTCTCCCCTCTTTTACTGCACTTACAATTGTTGCAAAATTATCATCTAATAATATTATGTCAGATACATCTTTACTGACATCGGTGCCCCTGATATTCATTGCAACGCCCACATCAGCCTTTTTTAGTGCTGGAGCGTCGTTAATACCATCTCCACTCATAGCCACAATCTCTCCACTAGCTTGTAATGCCTTTAGAATCCTTACTTTATGTTCAGAAGTTGTTCTTGCAAAAATGCCATGGTCTCTAATGATTTTGCGCAAATTATTATCGTCTAACTCATCAAGTTCAGTACCCGTCATAATTTTGCCTGTAATCCCTACATCCTTAGCAATAGCTTTAGCAGTAATCTTATGGTCTCCTGTGATCATAATAACCTTGATGCCAGCATTTTTACATAGTTTAATAGCTCGGTGAACATTTTCTCTTGGAGGGTCAATCATACCCGCAAGCCCAACAAAAGCCAGATCCTTCAGTTTTCTTTTTGAATAGGCAAAGCCCAAAACTCTTAAGCTGTCCCTTGCCATCTCATTATTCTTTGCAAGGATTGCCTCCTTATCCTTCTTTGTCAACATCCTTTTTTCCCCGTCAATTATGATGTATTTACATTTACTAAGCACAACTTCTGGTGCGCCTTTCATATAGCTTACACCATTTTTGAGAATAGTTGCCATAAACTTATTCTCTGAAGAGAAAGGTATTTCATCTATGGCTTCCACCTTGACAGAATATCCTGCTTTGTTCGCAAGTTTGATAAGGGCCACTTCGGTAGGATCACCAAGGTCCATCGTCGCATCATTGCAGTTTAATGCACCCTTAAGAAGGAACTCAGCGTTCTTGAAAGGAACCTTCTTGTTGTTTACTTTAAAACCTTCTTCTGTGACCTCTATATCTTGACTGTTATTGAATATCCTTGTTACAGTCATCTCGTTTTTGGTTATAGTGCCTGTCTTATCTGTGCATATTACAGTAACACTGCCTAAAGTTTCAACAGATTTGAGCCTCTTGATAAGGGCTTTTTTCTTGACCATTCTCCGAATCCCAGCGTCCAAACAAATTGTTATGACTGTAGGCAGACCTTCAGGGGCAGCTGAAACCGCTAAACTTAAGGCTACTAAAAATAAGAAATAGATATCCATCTTGCCTGCAAGGAGGCCTAAAATAAAAACTATTAGGACTATAAGCCCAATGAATATTCCCATTCCTTGGCTGA
The DNA here is from genome assembly GCA_964621125.1 of Candidatus Woesearchaeota archaeon. GTDB lineage: Archaea > Nanobdellota > Nanobdellia > SCGC-AAA011-G17 > GW2011-AR17 > CAZUKZ01. The sequence goes on along the minus strand of CAZUKZ010000021.1, from coordinate 11,575 downwards.
ACCTTTTCATCCTCCTCTGCAGAGGGGTTGGGGAAGACTTGAGTTTTTGCACTAGTGTTGCAATTTTGCCTATCTCAGTATCGTGGCTTGTGCTTTCGACAATAGCTTTACCTTTACCTTGAGATACAATTGTGCCAGAAAATATCATATTCTGCTTTTCTGCCACTATGACATCTTTGTTTATGGGTTGGGTGCTTTTTTTCACAGGTGTAGATTCTCCTGTAAGGGAAGCTTCGTTCATTTCAAGCTTCACTTCATAAAATAGTCTTGCATCAGCTGGTATTTTTGAACCCGCTTCAACAATAAGGATGTCTCCTGGGACAATATCTTTAGAAAGCACAAGTTTTTCTTTGCCGTCTCTTAATATTCGTGTTTTTGATGTTATGAGTTTTCTTAGAAATTCTATGGCTTTCTCTGCCTTATATTCTTGCCGAAACCCTAAGAAGGCATTGATTGATAGCAATATGAGAATTACTATGGCTTCTAAGTATTGCTCGATTATGAAAGAAAAGATTACAGCTATGATAAGTATCGAGACTAGGGGATCCTTGAATTGTGAAGCCAGGATATAGAGTGGAGAGATCTTCTTTTTTTCCTCTAATTGATTTGGGCCGAATTTTTTCAGACGTTTTTTTGCTTCTATAGTGGATAGTCCTTGCTCTGTCGTCTTAAGTTTGCTGAATGTTTCCTTGGGTGTGAGCTTATACGCTTCTTTTAATACCATCTACAATTATATTTTAAGGTTTGAACCTATTTATAGGTTTCTGTGTTTTAAAAGTTACGTTTGCATATACCTAGCAATTTGATAAGGTCAGTGTATGTCTCTTCGTCTTCTTTGAAACCTGCTTCTTTGGCTATTCTTCTTGCATGGTCAAAATCCCCTTCTGCAGCAGCTTTTTCAATGCCCTTCCTGTATAATTGCTTTGACCTTACATAATCTTCAATAGTTGTGGCTAGGTAGGCAGCTGAAGTAAACAATCCACGCTTTTCACTTTCTTCTATTTGCTTTAGGGTCAATCTTTTCCATTCCATAACCAAACCTCGTTTCTTTGCATAATTTGCAGCTGGAGTTAATTGATTAGTCTGTTCGAACAATTCCATGACAGTTTTATGGTCTCCAATTTGTTTTGCAAGTTCTATGGCCTGGTATGGGTCTTCATCTCTGTACACTTCGATAGCTTCTTCTATTAATCCCTCTTCTTCTGCAATGCTTCCTGCAATGGTTATGTGTCCGGATTCTTTATAGCATTGGACTGCTAGCCGATATAACTGTCCTTTGTGGGCTATCCTGGCTGCCCTTTCATAACATGTTGACCTATGGGGTCCGTGCTTTGTCTTTGCTTCTTCCATGAAACTTTTGACTGCCAGGGCGACTAAATCTTCAGGCACGTTTTGTTTTCTTTGCAGCATCTCTATTGCTTTTGCCCTTGCTTCATTGTTGGGCAATTTAGAAATAATCTCCTCTAGTTGATTTCCCATTTTATATGCACCTCCGTTTGCTAGGAAATCAATATAATGTAGAGTTCTACTTGTGTTAATAGTTTCTAGACAATAGTTGGGTTGGGTGTTATACCGGACCATAAGGCTTATTAAGAGATTTATCTTTTTGTATTCTTGGTGATGTGAAAAATGGCAATAGGATTATTAATTCCAATTTTAGTTGTATTAGTTATATTATTGTTGGCAAGTTTGAAGGTTGTCAATGAATACGAAAGAGGCGTAAAGTTTTTACTTGGAAAGTATATCGGGATGATGGGGCCAGGGTTGAGAATCATTATACCTCTCATAATGTCTTGGGAAAGGGTTGACTTGAGAGTGAAAGCGGTAGATGTACCTGATCAGGATGCTATAACTAAAGATAATGTATCTCTGAAAGTCAATGCAGTATTGTATTATAGAGTATCTGATGCAAGCAAAGCTATACTTGAAGTTGAACACTATGGTTATGCTGTTTCTCAGTTGGCGCAAACTACAATGAGGGATGTTGTAGGAGAAGTTTCATTAGACCACCTCTTAAGCAAAAGAGATGCTATATCTGCAAAAATCAAAGGTATTGTGGATAAGGCAACAGACCCTTGGGGTATAAAGGTTGAAAGTGTTGAGTTGAAGCATGTTGAACTACCTGGAGACTTGAAAAGGGTAATCGGTAAGGAAGCGGAAGCTGAAAGGGAGAAACGGGCTGTAATAATTAAGGCTGATGGAGAGGTAACGGCTTCTAATAATATGGCAAAAGCTGCTAAAACCTTGGCGGAAGCGCCTGGAGCGTTACACTTAAGAACCTTACAGAGCATAAATGACTTGTCTAGTGACCAGAGCAATACAATTGTTTTTGCAATGCCTATAGAAGTCTTAAAAGCTTTTGAAGGCTTTGGTAAGAAAAAGTAATTTTTTATTCTTCTTTTTCATTTTCTTCTTCATCAAGGTAGAAGTTTCTAGAAGAAAAATAACCTGTGATTAAATCTAAATCTGGCATCTAATTGTAAAAAAAGATCTTATTCTTTATAAATTTAGTGAATCCTAGTCATAGATGGTTATGTATTAGTCATGGCAAGGATAATTGTTATTTAACCTGGTGTTTTACTAATTCTTTTTAATAATATAGAACGCAACAATGCCATCTTTTCCTTTCTTTTCATAACGAAAATTTAATTTATCTAGGAAAGAGTCAAATGTTTTTTCTTTATATAGCCAAAAATTATGGTATTTATATAAACACCTGAAATGGTCTGGTTCAAATATAATCCAATAATCTATTAAAAAATCTATTCTAGGGATAGTTATGATCACAGTACTCTTTGCAACCCTGTAGGCTTCTTCTATAGCTTTCTTGACATTCTCTCTACTTGTTAAATGTTCTAAGACATCTGGTAAAATCACAGCATCAAAGGATTTATCTTTAAAAGAGAGTTTTATAGCATCTCCTAATTTAAATAAAACTTTATTTTGTATTTTCTCTTTTTGACTTCTTAATTTAGCCTTTTGTACCTTGCTTTCACGTATATCAATCCCTATCCCCTTTAATATAATCTTTTTTAGGATTAGATTCCTTGTGATATATCCTTCAGCACAGCCTACTTCTAAAACAGATGAAACTTGGTTTTTTTTTAATAGGCTCTTAATCTTTTTTAATTTAGATCTGCCAAATGTCCTTATCCATAATTCTTCTGATACTAAGGAATATAATTTACCAAATATTGACATGTAAGGGTAGGTTGACCTCATAGTTTAAGTATCTTACTGAGTTAATCATAGATGGTCATGTGTTCAGGGGTGTAGATCATCATGTGTTCTTCTGAGTTCGCGAACCTTTGTGCCCAATCTGTGTTCAAGAAGTCAAGCTTTACTGGGCGGTGTCTTTTTATCCTGACTATGTCTAGCCTATCAGCATCCCACAAACACATAGCTATCTTTGGATTAATGTGGTTAGGAAGACTGTATCCGGATAGGACGGGTGGGCCTCCATCTGGGGCTTGGTCTGAGGGATGGAAAAATATTGCGAAAAGTATAGATTCTAGGTCAATTTCTGGGTACTTTGTTGAGAGGACATTTTTTGTTATAGTTGCACTAACCTTACCATGCACAAACTCCTTTCCATCAGTATGTCTACCAATATCATGGAAGTAGGCCACAACAAGGACGTCTTTAAACTGTTCGGGAAAAGATGCTAAACTGACCATTTTGGCATATTCAACCACTCTTTTTGTATGGTTCCAGTTGTGGACTCTGAGATTAAAGTTTACCCTGTGCATGTAAGCCAATCGACATATCTCTTCCTCAAAATTTCTATCTACAATCATATGTTTGTATTAAATAATTTTGTTTATAAGTGTTTAGGAATTTAAAAATATTAATTTGCAGATATTGATTAATGATTGAATACAACACTTGCCCACTTTCCTTGGCAGTCTTTCCTGTAGTGTTAATGACAGCTTTAGGACCTTGGAAATTTTCATAAAACTTCATGTACCTCCTTTCCCTTTCTATAATGATACTTGGGTTGTCTATCATCATTCTGCTATCTTTTTTCCAGCCTTCCCACCTTAACCTTGTAATCCTTTCCTCCAAAGAAACTGTAAAATGTATTAGTAAATCTGGCTTGGTAAGTTCCGGAACAATAAGGTTTTCCATCCTTCTTTCTTCTTCTGTCAGTTCATGGTGAGAAAGTATGGAATAGAACCAACGGTCCCGCAATATATTATATCCTTGAACAATTTGTGGAATAATGAACGTTCTGTCTATGTCAGCCTGCTCTAGAAAAAAGCCATCTGTAGTGGGATTTTTCCTATTTTTCTTTCCAAGATAGCTATTTGAACACATGCCTTTGCAATAGCAGAAAGAAGAGGAATCTTCGTGAAGAAGTTTCAATGCTTCTTTGATGCTGGTTGTTTTTCCGGCTCTGTCTAGACCTTCACAGACAATGAATTTTCCTTTCATCTTAAATCACTAATGATGAATTTTCTTAAGGGGCAGACTGGTTTGTATTTGTCCTTGTCATATCCGTTGACTTTAAACGTCTTAAAGTTAACACAATATTCTCCTTTCTTCTTGAAAATTTTGGAATATACTTTTTTATAATGCTCTTTCCAGAGATTATCATCTTCCCATACATCTTTGATTGACTTCTCCCTTAAGTTGGCTACAGGAAGATTGTATGATGCCATTATTGCGCATGGGAACACATTGCCGTTAGGCAGAATTTGGAGGTGGTAAGGATCCTCTTTCAATATGCATCCTAGTTGGCTCATAGTGAAGTTTTTTTCTATAAGTGGGACTTCTACTGATAGTTTTATTTTCGATCCAAATTTCATAAGCTTGTGTCTTAAGAAGGTTAGCCACTCAATAGGCTCAACAGAATTTTCGTTTTCTCTTTTCCCTCTTCCAACAGGGGTGAAGTAGTATATGCCATTTTCGTTAACTCCTTTTTCAATACATAATTTTGTGATGTTTGGGAGATCTTCCAAATTTGACTTGAAGACAACAGTGTTTACTTTCGTATAGATTCCTAAAGAGATAGCATCTTCTATTGTTTGCAACACTTTTTCATAGGTCTCTTTGCTGACTTTTCTGATTCTGCTGTACACTTCATGCGTGGATCCGTCTAAACTAATGGCAATGCCGTCTAACCCATACTCTTTGAATTTCCTTAGTCTCTTTTTGTTCAATAACGAACCATTAGTCACAAGCTCTATCTTATAGCCTAATTTCTTTCCTATTTTTATTATCTCATCCAAATCTTCTCTCATTGTTGGTTCGCCGCCGGTTATGTCTATTTTCTTTCCACCCAATTCTTTCGTGTCTTCTAGAATCTTTTTCAACTCTTGAACTGTCATCTCATCCATGCAAACCATACCTGAATCAAATGCGCAATGCGCACAACGGAAATTGCAAAGGTTTGTTATGTTTAAATCCAGTTTTGGAAGTCTTTTATGCATTTTTATTCTCCTTTCCTATTGGAATATATACGGTGCAGAGGTACATTTCATGAACGTTCCATCTACCTGACTCTGATCTTTTTACTTCGTGGAGCTTATCTTCTGGCTTAATCCAACATAACGGGTCTGGGCCGTTGAAGTGACCGTATTTGAGGAATGAAGCGCCAGCATCTCCGCCCTGACAATGGTGGTATGATGGGCATCTCTTACATTTCCCTTTAGGTTTCCTATCCCTTATCCTTTTGAAGATAGGGGAATCCATTATCTCTTTGACAGACATATGCTTTATGTTACCCCCACTTTCACTCAAGAATACGGAAGGGCTGACTTCACCATTTGGCTGAATTCTGAATGCAGTAAATCCTGAGGGGTCACCTTTCAACAGATAATTTCCTCCAAATGCTGAACGGAAAAGTGGTTCTGGTACGGAGACTGAGTCATTCATTTTGCTAGCAAGAAAACTGAAGGCTCGCTTAAGGTTTATTTTACTTAATGATAATTCACTTTGGTTGGCTATGCCTCTCCCATTCTCCCTAAAACGATTAAGGCGCCAGTAATTGACGTTTAATACTTTAGATAATTCATATATTCTTTCTAATTCTTCCTCATGGCAGTTTAGTTTTGTCAAGCATGTGACAATCTCTGTGTTCACTCCTTCTTTCACCAATTCTTTAATTGTGGCAATGGCTTTCTTGAATGATCCAGGGACTCCTCTGAATTGATCATGGGTTTCGGCATCTGCAAAATCTATACTTACACCAATATCGTGGAACAGGTCCAAGTGATCTTTGATCAAACTAAATGTGGTCCCGTTAGTAGTATACGATATATCTATTCCTAACTTGTTGAGGTATCTGCATAATTCAATGAAATCTTTCCTTAAGCAGCATTCCCCTCCGCCAAAGTTTACAGCTACTACTCCGGATTCTTTTAGCTTGTCCGCTACTTTCAAAGCTTCCTCCAAGGTTAACTCATCATCTAAACACTTGCCTGCCTTGCTGTAGCAATGTCTGCATCTGAGGTTACATCTTTTGGTGAAAGACCAACCTGCTACGATTTGTGTTTTTCTTTTCATCTTAATTAGTATTACTTTTGAGAATTATAAGAAAGTTTTTTACTAAAATTGCCACTTTTCCGAAATATTTAAGTATGATCTGAGTATTATTATGTAAATATGAGGTTTACACAAAAAGTTAAGTCTGAAGAGAAGGTCAATCTTGATGTAAAAGATAAGAAAATCCTCTTCTTATTGGCAGATGAAGCAAGAATGCCTTGTACTCAAATAGCTAAAAAGGTTGGATTATCAAAAGATGCTGTTAAGTATAGAATAAACAAATTAGAAAGCCAAGGGGTAATTCAAGGTTATCTTCCTGTTGTGGATACGACAAAGTTAGGGTTCATCACTTACCATATGTTTTTGCAATTGGCACAGCCTAGTAAGGAAATAAGAAAAAAGATAATTTCTATATTGAAGTCCATCCCTTCCATAAGAGTAATTATAGAATTCAGTGGGAAATATGACTTTGAAATAAGCATATCAGCAAGAACTGTACAGGAGCTTGACGATATAATTACTCAAATAACTACACCAGTATCTGAATTAATACAGGAATATCAAGTGTTGATAATCAGCAAGAACCATATTGGAAAGACCTTTCCTAAAACTTTTCTTCAAATGAAGATAAATAAGAAGAAAAAACCTTTATCTAAAGTCAAAGTGGACAAAAAAGACATTGGCATATTAAAAGCGTTGTCTAAGAATGCTATGGCTCCTTTGTACAAGATTGGGGGGGCGGTGGGCTTATCTCCTGATGCTGTGAATTATCGGCTGAAGAAGTTGGATGAATCAAAAGTGCTGTTTAAGAATGTGCCAATTATAAACTATTCCTTAATAGGATACACAATATATGCTGTGCTAATGAACTCTACAGCTGAGGACAATCGGATCAGAGCGTTCATGAGGTCGAGTGAGAATATAATCTGGGCTGTAAAGACCATTGGTAAATATAATCTGCTCATGTATGTGTGTGTTAAGGAATCTAATGAACTACATGATACATTGATTGAATTGAGAGAATTGTTTCCTTCTAAAATAAAAGACTATGAAGTTATGATTGCATACGAAGAGTATGAGTATAATATGTTTCCTCCGGTATGTTCAGAAATAAGCAATAAATAATATTATTAATCCTAGAGCCAGGCAGTACCAGCCGAACAATCTAAATTTATTTTTTCTTATTATTTTTAGGAGGAGTTTTAGGGTTATGAAACCTGTAATGATTGTGATAAGCAAACTGATTATCAAAGATGGTATGTCTGTAATCTGAGAAATGTTTTTCAGCTCTAGAATGGTTGCACCTAAGATGGCTGGAATGAAGAGGAGGAAAGAGAATACTGCAACCTTTTTTGTCCTTATCCCTTGAATCATACCTGTGGAAATGGTTGTGCCGGACCTTGAGACCCCTGGAAGAATGGCTAAGGATTGTGCTAACCCGATGATTAATGTGTTTTTCAGGTTTAGATTTTTGTTTTTGATTTTAGGATACTTTGACATGAATAGTAAGAATGAAGTAAATAGGAGGGAAAAACCGACAGTCTTTATATTATCGAAGATTGACTTAATGAAATCATTCAATAACAATCCTACAAGAGCTATTGGGATAGATGCTAGGACTAAGTACAAGAGAAATTTTAAAGAAGATTTTTCAAGTCGGACTATTCCCTTGATCAGCCTTAGGATTTCTTTCCTGAAGACTATTAAGATTACTAATAAGCTTCCAAGATGTAAGATTATATCGAAGATGATTGGCTGGGTTATATTGAAGAGATGTTGAAATAAGACTAAGTGGCCGCTGGAACTAATGGGGAGCCATTCAGTTATTCCTTGGATAATGCCTAAGATAACAGCTTCAATAATCGAGACCATGGATTAAGAGATTTACTGTTTGAAATATAAGCTTTACTAAGTTTAAGTTGAGGATTCTCTTTCCTCTAAGAACGCTTTATAATCTCTGAACATAGCTCTGCTTCCTTTACATCTATCTAAGGTTCTTAGAAATATCGACATATCTTTCTTTTCATACTCGATTAAGGCAAAAACGACTACGTGGGGTCCATAAGTATGGCAGACTGGGGGTTTGGACCATTCTGTAGGATCAAGCTTATGGTAAAGTGCATCATAATCTGCTCTTGGTAAATTGTCTTCCTCTTCAGGGTGGTGCAATAAGCAGAAGGCAAGTCCACTTCTGTGTTCTATGTTTGCGCATCTGGAATTACAACAATTTCCACATTGTGCACAATAAGAGTTTGAGGCAGAAACCATGTCTATATCTCCTTTTATCTTTGCGATTGTTTCACTGGGTTGTTTTCCTTCATCGTGTGCTTGGGCAATCAAGGCTATAAGATTTTGTCTTTTAACTTCCATCCTATAGTCGCGAGAATATAAGTAGTTTATAAAGCTATTGGTGTGGCATTTTTCCTTCATTAAACTTATAAATCAAGTGCCTTTTGGTATATAGATGCTAAAGATAGATTTGCACAGCCATACAAATTACTTGCAAAAGAATGAAACTGGCTATGGGCCTAAAGAGTTGATTGATAAGGTTGTGGAATTAGGTTTTGATGCGATAGCTATAACGGAACATTATTTTGTGTGTAATGGCTCAAAGTATTATAAGCAGGATCCTCTCAAGACCTTTAGAGATTTCAAAGGTTATGCTAAGAAGAAAGGGTTACTCCTTATACCGGGGACAGAATTAAGGTTCAAGGAAGGTGAAGTTGTATTGTTCAACTTTGATGGAGATGTAACTAAGATTAAGGATATAAATGATCTTAGTAAGTTACCTTCTACTGTATTAAGAATTGCTCCACATCCTTTTTTCATCAAAGGATTCTGTCTGGGAAAGGAATTAATCAAGAATATACATCTGTTTGATGCAATAGAATACTCTCATTTTTACTTACCTTGGCTGAATAGAAATAAGAAGGCTGTTAGGATGGCAAAGAAGTATGGCAAAGTTTTGGTCGGAACGTCAGATGCGCATAGGCTATACCAACTGAACCATACTTATACTTTAGTAGATGCAGAGAAAGACGCTGATAAGATTGTCAAAGCTATAAAAGAAGGAAAATATTCCTTAAAGACAAAACCTTTATCGTTCTTAACATTTCTTAGATTGGCTTTTATGGGAACTCTTTATTGCTTTCTTGAATTCAATCTGGTAATGCTCAAGCAAGCTCTTTCAAAATAGCCATAATCTTCTTACCGTCAACCTTCCCCCGGAATTTCTTCATAGCATCGCCCATCAATCCTCCGATAGGGACTCCTGGGTTAGCGTCAACAATTTTCTTAAGCTCTTTTTTTAAGTCATTATTACAGACTGTCTCAAACTTTGAAGGGTCCATAGGCTTTCCTTGAGCTGCACCAACTAACAAGTCCAAGACTGCTTCTTTTGAAATCTTTCTTTCGCTTAGGAAAGTAAAAACCTTTCTGAAATCATGATAAGTTAATTTATCAGTTTTTAACTTAAACCTACTTTTTATTTCTCTAGGATAATTGATAAGAACATTTGCCAAAAATTTAGGTTCAAGCTTGGGGAATTCATCAATGAACGGATCAAGTTTAATGCCCTCAGAAATAATATCTTTAGCAATAGGGGTTGGAAGGTTATACTTTTTTTCGAGCTTCAAAACTCTTTTACTTATCAGTTCTGGAAGTTTGATAGATTTGAGGAATGATTTAGTTATGGGGGTTGTTGGAACATCTGTCTCTGGGTACATTCTTGCTCCGCCAGGCATTGGTCTGAGAAACTTTGTCGTGCCGTCGATGTTGAACCCTCTTACTTCTGGTTTTGATTCTTTCAATTTTATTTGTCTCTTGACTTCGTTCTCTATGGTGGTGGGCATTATACGGACTTCTTGAAATCCTTTTATTTCTACCCTCGATTTGCCTTTGATTGAGACGTTTACATCCTGCCTTACGGTTCCAATGCCTCTCTTAACTTTTCCTGTCGAACGTAGAATCATACCAATTAGGTTAGCTGTTTCCTTAGCGTGTTCTGCGTCCTTGATATCTGGGGCCGTAGCGATCTCAACCAATGGTACGCCCAAACGGTCTAATCTGTAAGTTGTAATATTATTTTCAGTTTTGACTTTCTTTGCAGCTTCTTCTTCAAGAAATACACCCCAAATCCCAACTTTGCCCTTTGACGTTTCCACATAACCATCAGTCCCGATCAATGCAGTTCTCTGGAAACCAGATACGTTAGACCCGTCAACAACAGTCTTTCTCATGAATTGCACGCTGTCAACAGGTTTAGTATTAAGTAACAATGCTATCTCAAATGCAATCCTCAATGCTTCTTCATTCACTTCTCGAGGGGGTTCCTCATCTAACTCCACTAAACATGAAGATGTTGAACAGGCTTCGTACTTTATTGTCTTTCCTTTAGACATTTCGAATGCTGCGGCTTTGTCAACTTTCCCGGTTTCCCCTGCTACAGCCCTTAGTTTTCTTTCGAAAAAGATGTCTGGATTTTTATCGTGAACAATCGAGGGGCATTTGCAGAATAATTTGTGAGTCTCTAATTGTTGATGAAGTTCTATACCGCATTTAAAGCCCAATTTTTTATAATCCATATTTTAAGATTGAAACATCCTTAGTTTAAATAATTTGCTTCTTTTAGTTTTTTCGATATGATCTTCTTAAGACAATTGATATAAATTTTGGTTTGAAGCTTAATGTCTTCCAAATCTTCTTTAGAAACTGGCCTGCCATAATAATTGATGCCATTCCTTTTCGTCCTAATTTTTTCAAAGAAATCCCAATCCAACTCTAATTCTTGGTGTTTAATACATAAGTATGCATAAAGGCATTGATGGTTTGATGATTTGACCTTGTCGAATATGAGGAACGTTTCAATGAGGATATGGATGGCATCATAATAGAGTTTGTATGCAGAATTCCAAAATTTTTTCGAGTAAAGGAGGTCCGCCCCCTGATGATTTTCTTCTGCAATATTTAAATTAGCTTCAATCTTTTCAATATCCACCTTATAACGAGGTCTAATGTATCCATTAACTTCACATTTTTCATAAGCTTCTTCTTTCTCTTCCTCTGTAAGATCTTCTTGTGTTTCTAGTAT
>CAZUKZ010000020.1:0-21791 GCA_964621125.1 Candidatus Woesearchaeota archaeon | reverse complement strand
AGTGTTGTTAACTGAATTTTTAAGGGTGGTGACATATGTCATGACCCAATACACCATATTGTTTTGTACCATGTCATTTGATTTTCCTCCTGAGGCGATGGATTAGTTTCTCCAGATTGATACTCAGACCACGTATTTTTCCATAAACTCCGAAGTCTTTTTGCTATACCCATCTTATTACCATCAATTCTTAAACCATTGTAAAGCTTTGGTATATAAGCTTTTCTATACATCTCCACTTCAAAGTAGTGATTAAAAAAGACGAAAGCTTTTTAAACCAATCCAAAATCCTAGATATACAATCCAGAAGACCAATGACAGGAGGTTTAGATGATGGAAGAAAAAGATATACAAGAAACAGCGTTCGAGGCAATCGAACTCGCAAAAAAAACAGGAAAGATTAAGAAAGGCTCAAACGAAGTAACAAAAGCAATAGAAAAGGGCCAAGCAAAACTTGTTGTTATAGCAAAAGACGTTAACCCACCAGAAATTATTATGCATATAAAGCCTTTATGCAAAGAGAAAGATCTTCTATTTGTAGAAGTAGGTAGCAAGGACGAACTGGGAACCGCAGCAGGACTAGCTGTATCAACCGGAAGCGTAGCAGTCACAGAAGAGGGAGACGCAAAAAAAGCGATAAGGCAGATAACAGATGCACTAGCTGAATGAAAATGGCAAAACCACAACAGAAAAAAGATAGCAGGGACCAAAAATCCCTATTCACACATGCGTTTCCTGCCAAGGTAGAGGAAGTTATAGGGAGGACAGGTGTAAGGGGAGAAATTACCCAAGTTAGATGTAAAGTTCTTGAAGGAAGAGATGCCAACAAAGTCCTGACAAGGAATGTCAAGGGGCCAGTAAGGCTAAAGGATATCCTTATGCTAAGAGAAACTGAAATAGAAGCAAGAAAGCTGAACAAAGGTAGGTAATCAAATGGTCAAATGTACATTTTGCGGTAAGGAAATTGAAAGGGGTAGAGGGAAGATTCTTGTCAAAAAGGACGGCAAGAAGATAAACCTGTGCAGCACCAAATGCGAAAAGAACATGTTCAAGCTTGGTAGGAAAGCAAGAAATCTCAAATGGACAGAAGAGGGGCAGAAAAAATGATAGAGAAATCCCTAGTATTGGTGAAACCCGACGGCGTACAAAGATGCTTGATTGGTGAAATCATAAAGCGTTTTGAAAAGAGAGGATTGAAAATTGTCGGGCTTAAGATGGTATGGGTCGATAAGGACTTCTCCAAGCAACATTATTCTGCACATATAGATAAATCATTCTATCAAGGACTCGAAGAGTTTATAGTAAGCGCACCAGTGGTAGCGATGGTAGTTGAAGGGATAGAGGCTGTTGAGCAAGTCCGGAAGATTGTTGGTTCAACAGAACCTAAGGGAGCTCCTGTAGGAACTATAAGGGGAGATTTGGCTCACGTATCTTATGGATATGCAGACAAGAAGGGTATCGCGATCAAAAACCTGATACATGCTTCAGGAACTTCTGAAGAAGCTGAAAAAGAAGTCAATCTCTGGTTCAGTGTTGAAGAGCTTTTCAATTACGAAAGCGCACATGACAAACACGTGCTTTAGTTTTTTATTTTTTCTACAAAACCTTATCTATCTCTCTAGCAACCTTCTCAACATCATCCATGATCTCACAGACGTCCTTACGAATAGACTTAACTAATAAACCTAACTTATCTTTCTTCAAAACGTACCCAGAATCCTTATGGACAACCAAACCAGCATCCATCAAGCGTTTAAGATGATATACTACTGTGCCTCGAGTAAGGTTAAGATGATACGCCAATTCATCACTAGAGATAACTTTACCTTGACGTGTAGCTTTCAACAACTCAACAAAGATACGATAACATGATTTCTCCTTGTCCCTTAAACTGAACAAGCCTAAAGAATGAGATATCCATTGGAGCTTCTGATTGACACCTTTAGCTTTAATATCAGAAAATCTTACAATGTTGATCGTTCTGAAACCTTCCATATAACTCTAAAAGAAACAAGATTATAAAAAGCTTATCATATGTCTCTTGGCCAGTTACCGCAATGCAGAGACCAATTAGATCCTTCTTTGTCCCTGGTATAAAATGTCACTTTGCCAATATCCGTATCCAAATTATTTATATCACTAATCACATGATACTCTATTCCAAAATGCATGATCTTTGGTAAAACTCCACGCAACAAGTCTGAATGCACACTGACCTCATCAACCCTCAATACTCCTCTATCAGTACCAGGGATAATCCCAAACACACCTATTGCCTCTGCGTGAGACAAAGGCCGAAAGATAGAGACGTATTCCCTATCAGATACCCCATAATGCTTGTCATCAAACTGCCTTTCTAAGCCTTCCCTAACCAAGACTTCCCTTATCCTTTCCTGTGCAGTGTCACTAGCTATACAAGAAATATTCCCCAACGGCAAAATGAGATATCCGTCATCTGCCTCAGCAATTTGCCTTATACCTTCCATGTGTTCTTCAAATACAAATGTCATTTTCTCTTGAATAGAGATACCTTCTTAATAAACTTTCAGGTTCTGGTGTAGTATATCCCAATTTTATCGCCCTTCATCCTCTCTCTAGTCAAAGTATTGAAAGACCTTCTTCGATTATAGATCTTCACCCTCCCAACCTCTTTGCTACTTTTCCAAGGAACATTATCCACCTCGAAATACTTTTCAACATGGAATTCTAATGGTCGAGACCTAGAAAGAGTGTCCCTCCTAATATCAAACAGATAATGGTAACCCTCGCCTTCTTCCTTCAACATCTCCCAAGGGTCTATCTCTAAATTGAAGTACTGTTTTAAAGCTTCCAAATTCCCTTCAGAAGGCTCTAACTTGACCTTATCACCGCGGATCTCAGAACCATCAGGCAACTTGTGTACAGCATCCTTTTCAACCACCACTTCCCTTAGCCCTGTCTTCAAGGCAGACATCTCAACAGCAAAATCAAATTCAGCTTCCAGCTCTAATTTTCCTACGGGGACTGAGAAAGTCTTTTTCCTTTCCCAAACAAAACCATGGACACTATACACTTTCACCCTGTGTGCCAATAACCGAGTATGAGGGACATTAGGCTTAAATCTCTTATTAAACGCCAACATCCTCTCTGCCTTTTTTCTAGGGATTATCCCTTTCTTGATAAGAACTTGATTGGATTCATGATTATCACAAAACGTCCAGACTGGTTCATAGTAGCCATGATAACGTAGATTGTTGCCCATAATGATATAATAAAAATAGCATTAATATAATTTACCTCATATTAAGAACCAGAAAGCACAAGGTTTATAAAGAGAACCACAATCTCAAAGTTCAATAAACCACGAGTTTATAGGAGAAAAGTACAATAAAATGAAAGGAACAGTAAAGTGGTTCAACAGAAAAAAAGGATTCGGTTTCGTTGAGGGAGAAGACGGCGAGGATTATTTCGTACATTACACAGCCCTTCCAAAAGAAACTTTCCTAAATGAAAATGACCAAGTAACATTTGACCCTGTTGAATCTGATAAAGGTAAGCAAGCACAAAATGTGGAAGTAGTTCAGTCAGAATAAAGAGATTAACTTTCTTTTAGAACAGCTTTAAAAAACTTTTTTTTATTTTCAGATTAAAAATCGTTGAAATGGGTATGACTGCTTATTTTGCGTAGGAGAAAAAATGTCAGTTGAAAAAGGAAACAAAGTAAAGGTAGAATATGAAGGAAAACTTGAAGATGGAACAGTCTTTGACAGTTCTGAAAAACATGGAGGAAAGCCATTAGAGTTTGAAGTTGGCACAGGACAAGTCATACCAGGATTTGAAAACGCTGTCGTAGGCATGGAAAAGGGCGAGGAAAAGGAAGTAACCATCAAACCAGAAGAAGCTTACGGAGAGCCAAGGGATGATCTTATAAAGAAAGTTCCAAAAGAGCAACTGCCTAAAGAGCAAGAGCCTAAAGAAGGCATGGTGCTAATGGTAGGCTTACCTAACGGTGCGCAGATACCTGCAAAAATCGTTGGTATTGATGACAAGGAAGTTAGCTTGGATCTAAACCACCCTCTAGCGGGAAAGACACTAATATTCAAAATCAAAGTAGTAGACTTCTCTTAATCTTTTATTTTTTTGAAATTTTTTAATAGTTCTATAAACAGTTTTTACTTACAAAGAGAGCGGAAATTATAGAATTTTTCCACAAAATATAAAAAACAAAGATAATTCTCAACACAAAGATGAAAAAATTAGCTGTTTGTGACTTTGATGGAACGTTAAGCAAAGGATATATTTCAATGGAATTCTTAGACCATGTTCATAATAAAGGACTTCACAATGGAGAAGCCTATAAAGAACAAATGCATATCCTAACAGAACATAAGAAGGGAAGACTGGGATATGGCGCATGGTGCAAAAGGTGGGGGGAATTGTGGGCTGAAGGGCTTAAAGGACAAAGAGTTGACGATATTGCAAAAGAGGCTATTGATTTCTTTCGAAAATTCAAAGCCAACACCTATCCTAATGCCTATAAGCTTATGGAAGAGCTAGCTGAACAAGATTACCATATCATTTGCCTTTCACTTGGGGCGTTTGAAGTAATCAATCTCGCTGCAACAGACTTGAAGATGGATGAAACATATGCCACAAAACCTTCTTCAGATAGAGGATTTTATACTGGAAGTCTTAGCACAAACCTTCATGAGCCTCAGGGTAAAGAGGAATTATTAAGAAAAATCCTTAGACAAAAAACCTTTAGAACAGAAGCGTCAATCGGCATGGGAGATTCGCATACAGATATAGGATTCATGAGTATGCTCGAGATTCCCATAGCAACTAATCCATCCCAAAAAATGAAAGAACATGCACAAACAAACAATTGGAGCATTGTTGACCTGAATATGGCACTCAAACTTGAGAACTTATTAAATGACTCCACTAGATAACCTCCGGAAAGTTGAAGGTTTGAGCTTTGAAGATATCATTGAAGCGATTGAAAGAGAGGGCTTCAAATATGTTGTAGAAAAAGGACCTTCGCCAACTGATTTAAAGTATCATAGTAAAGGTTATTTCAGGGATTCGCAGATTAATCTTTTTCTAGATGATAAAATAAAACTATATGTCCAACTATCTTCATACTGGGCACATATTATTGATCGGAGAACATTCTCTGTACGAGCCTGCTATGACATATTGCCAGACTTTGATATGAAGCAGATAAACGGCCCTATATACTTCATGCAAGGAAAGCTTGTAGAAAGGGTCATGGTTAGAGGTGTGAGACGACTAAGATAGTTTTACCTACATCTTAATTTTCTAATTCTAAAGGGTAAAATCTAAGAAGCGTAATTCTCATTCAAGTGAGAAATTACTTCATCATCAAGACCAGCCAACCTAAAAACCACCACTTCCTTTACCCCAGCCTCCTTTGCCACCCTTAATTCCCTATAGAATGTCTCTTTAGAGTAAGTAGGCTCAAAGCCGTATATTCCGGGTGCCAACAACCCTACACCCAAGGCCAGACTTTGTTCTGAACATTTTTCAGCTTTCCTCTTGAAAAGAGAGTCAACTATGAAATTAGGTATTGCCACTCTCTGGAAACTTGTATAAAACATCTTGATACGCTTATTATTGAACTTCTCTGTAGGATAAGCAAGGCCAACTGCCTGCAAGAAAGAGTCTGGGAAGTAAGACTTCTCAACTGTTGTTATTGAAATATTATGGCTTCCAGCCTCCATCATAAAATCCTCAATGGTTCTCTTATTTCTTTTAAAAGAAAAGATTCTTTTTATTATCTGACTCTTCTTCTTAGGAAACTCCAAGTCGAGCATCACTTCTAACTGAGATTTATCTCTCCTTGTTTTCAAATCATGAAATAAGTCCGCAAGAGCTTGGCTATCAGCCCAAGGAGAAATCCAATAGCCCTTATCAATAGGCAAGGATGGCCAATAGACAAAAGAATGCTTTTCATCTTGAGACTGCAAGATATCCCTGCATTTATAGAACATCTCTAAGTCTGGAGCTGAAATGTAAACTCTGGTTGAGAAGTCCAAAGCATCCAATTTATTTGAATAGTTAAATCTAGGAAACTCCTCAAAAAAGCTCACTTTCATTGAAGATACTGAAGACATAAGCACAAGAATAATTATGATGTATAGAAATACTTTACTGATCTTTTGTCCCATTGTTTATAAAGTGGGTGTTAAGTTTAAAAATATATGTACACAAGCTTTATTAATGCATCTATAGGGTTTAATGTAAAATGCCTAAATTAATACTGTCTGAAATAAGAACTGAACCAAGGCTAAGAGATAGAATTAAACGAAGACTTCATCCTATTCAAGAGAAAGTAAGGAGAGAAGTTGGAGAGATGTACTTACTATTCAAGCAATTTGACTATGAAAGTTTCTTGACTAACCAAGCAGGATGGTGCAAAGAACAGCTTGACAAACCATGTGATGAACCTTTACCTGAACATGTACATGAATATAATGAGAGGCTACGCCATGACCTTCGTGTATATCAGAGGAACTTAGAAGCTTATCAAAATACAGGACTTCCACCTGATGAAGTTGGTGAAGTTGAAAGAGTATCTCCTCTAATCTATGAAGAATTATATAAAGATGCTAGAGATAACACTAATGCTTTTATAGGCCGACCAAATTCCTTTATCTTTGGTTCTCGTTGTAGATTGCACATAGAATTTGACGAAAGGAAAGATGTGTGTGAACTTTTTGTATGGAATGATATAGAGACTAGAAACTATGAAGAGAACTGGGAAAAGCTTAGCGGAGTGTGGAGAAAGGCTGGGTTTGCAACCAGAGAAATTTCAAAGTGAACGCTTAACTACAGCGAAAGTAACATCGTCGTCCCTAAAATCTCTTGGAATAAAATATTTACCTAAACCAGAGACTAAAGCATCCCTTATACCTTCTGGAGACTTTTGGCTATTAGTCCCAAAGATATCCCACAAGAACGCATACATGTACCCCACAGTATGGCGCGTATCAAACTTAATCTTACCTTCCTGCACATCTTCATAGATGGCAGATCCTATATTTCCCATCAAGCCATCTGACTGTAATAGCAAAACATCATTCTTGCCTAAAGATGTGTTGTGAACAGGATTCTTATCACCCATATGATAAGGGCCATCTATCGTACCCCCCCATAAATGAATCTGTTCTAATCTTCCAGAATCTCTTAAGATCAATGTTTCACCTATGCCTCCACCCATAGCCAAAGAAATATTTTTACTATCAAACTGCGTGTATGAACCTGAAGCCCAATCATACCACTGATCGCTGCTGGCAGAATCCAATCCTGGCGCCCTCATTGCACCAAGCTTTCTTCCTAAGTTTGCAAGATTATGCTCAGCATCATTCTCTATACCCCAACCACCTTCAATCTCTCGTCTTATGAATTTTGCCATACTGTCTCCAAATTCTTCTATGTGGCCACAGGTGTCTACAAGGACAATCCCTTGTTTTTTTCCTTGAACAAAATCTATAACATCACCGTGAGAATAAATAGCTCCTGCCACAGAATATTCATCAAACTGCACTTCAAATGTTCTTAATTTTCTTGTTTCTTCTTTCAAAATATAAATATTAAACAAAAGAGGAATATAAGGGTTGTGGAAGAAGTGGACCAATCCAGCCTTGCACATAAACCCCTACCTACACATAAAGTCTAAAATCAGTTTTTTTATGGTGGTTGAAGTGAGGTTGACGGGTTGCACATAAAGTTCTTAAAATAAAATTAACCTTAAAACATGTTATACTATAAAAAACAGGAGCATTATTCAGAGGATTTTTTGCGAAAGCCATATAAGTGAGTTGTAAGAACTTATGATAAGAACTAATATTTAAGGGAGGCTTGTTTATGATAAGGCAAATTGAGAAATTTGATAAAAAAGCAGTTAAAAAACTTCTTAATGATAATTTTCCAAAAGAAATTCAGGGAAATTTAAATAGAGAACTAGAAGATGCTTTATCAAACCTTATTCAAGCTTTTGTTTATGTTGAAGATAAAAAAGTCAAAGGTTTTATGGTTGTAAGACCTTGGGGCGGAGTCTATCATTTAGATACTCTTGTTGTTGATTTTGATTCTCATGGGAAGGGGCATGGTAAATCCCTTGTAGAATTTGCTAAAGAAAAGTGTATTGAAAATAATATTCCTCAATTAAATACTTGCACTTTTGAAAAAGACAACACTTTTTTTTATAAAAGATTAGGCTTTGTCCATATGGGAGAATTAAATGGACCTTTTTTGCCCCTAGAAAAGAAAAGATTTTATTTAAAATGGATAAATCCCAATTTTAAAAAGATTTAGAAAAATTTTCTCACAAAATAGACATATTTGAAACACATTTCACCCTAGAAACCTATAAGGTCAATCAATTACCAATAGAGATTAACTCCAATAAAATAAAACACTTAGAAGTTAAACCTGATTTCTGACTAGTTTATGTGCAAAGCCAAGAAATCCGTAAGATTTATATATTAGTTGTTGATTTAAAGTAAACGCTAATATTTTGTTTACTTAAAGTCGACGGAGAAAATATGAAAAAAACAAAACAAAAAACAGAAAAACAAGAAAAAAACACCAAAGAACAACAACCAACGTACTTAGAAGAACTACAAAGACTGCAAGCTGAGTTCCAAAACTACATAAAACGGACAGAAATAGAAAAAGAAACACTAAGAATTTACGCAAAAGAAGATTTAATTCTCAAATTATTAGATGTTGTAGACAACTTCCAGAGAGCCATAGAGGCGATAAAAGACCATGAAAGTGAAGAAGCAAAGGGAGTTAAAATGATATCAAATCAACTAAAAGACATATTAACACACGAAGGAGTTACAGAAATAGAAGCAAAAGGGCAAAAATTTGACCCAAACTTACATGAAGCATTGATGAAAGAAGGTAGTGAAGAAGGAAATAACATAGTCATAGAAGAATTTCAAAAGGGGTACAAGTACAAAGAAAAGGTCATAAGACCAACGAAAGTTAAAGTTTCAGGAGGAAAACAAAATGAGTAAAATAATCGGAATAGACTTAGGTACAACCAATTCTGCAGTATCAGTCATGGAAGGAGGAAAACCTTCAATAATCACAAGCGCTGAAGGCGGAAGAACAGTGCCATCTGTCGTATCTATAAAAAACAAAGAAATAGTCGTAGGAGAGATTGCTAAAAGGCAAGCAATAGCTAACCCAAAACATACCATAAGGTCGATAAAAAGGCTTATGGGAACAAAAGATAAAGTCACAGTTGATGGCAAGAGTTACAAGCCAGAAGAAATCTCAGCAATGATACTTCAAAAACTGAAAAGGGATGCTGAGGCATACCTTGGTCAAAAAGTAACTAAAGCAGTAATCACTGTTCCAGCATATTTTGGAGATGCGCAAAGGCAAGCCACAAAGGATGCAGGAAAGATTGCTGGATTAGAAGTTGAAAGGATAATCAATGAGCCAACAGCAGCAGCATTAGCATATGGGTTAGATAAAACAGAAAATCATACAATCCTAGTCTATGATTTAGGTGGAGGAACTTTTGATGTGTCCATCCTAGAAATCGGAGACGGAGCTTTCGAAGTTAAGTCTACTTCTGGAGATACACACCTTGGAGGAGATGACTTTGATGATAAGATTATAACATTTTTGGCAGAAGAGTTCAAGAAAGAAAATGGTGTTGACTTAAGGGAAGACCCTATGGCCTTGCAAAGGTTGAAAGATTCAGCAGAGAAAGCAAAGATAGAGTTATCAAGCTCAACACAGACATCTGTAAACTTACCATTTATTACACAAACTGAGACAGGACCTAAGCATCTTGATGTGCAGCTTACAAGGGCGAAGTTTGATGAGCTTACATCAGACTTAGTAGAAAGGACTGTCAGGCCGACAAAGCAAGCATTGAAAGATGCAGGATTAGATCCTAAGAAGATACATAAAGTCCTCTTAGTAGGAGGTTCAACAAGAATCCCTGCTGTGCAAAATCAAGTCAAGTCTATTCTGAATAAAGATGGAGATAAGTCTATAAATCCTGATGAGTCTGTATCATTAGGAGCTGCAATCCAAGGAGGAATACTTGGTGGAGATGTTAAAGATGTCTTGTTATTGGATGTAACACCTTTAAGCCTGGGCATCGAGACCCTAGGAGGAGTATGCACAAAACTTATTCAAAGGAATACAACAATACCTTCTAAAAAGACACAAGTGTTCTCAACAGCAGCAGACAATCAACCTGCAGTAACAATAAATGTACTTCAGGGTGAAAGAGAAATGGCTGTAGATAATAAAAGCCTTGGGAGGTTTGACCTTGTAGGAATTCCACCAGCGCCAAGAGGTGTACCTCAGATTGAAGTCACTTTTGATATAGATGCTAACGGTATCACTAATGTTTCGGCAAAGGACTTAGGTACAGGAAAAGAACAGAAAATAACAATTACTGGTGGCTCTGGTCTGAAAGAAGAGGAAATAAACAACATGGTTCAGGAAGCTGAAGCTAATGCAGAAACAGATAAAAAGAAGAAAGAAGAAGTGGAGACAAAGAACCAAGCTGATACAATAGTTTACACAACTGAAAAGCTCCTAAAAGAGAATGCCGATAAGATCGATCCTAAAGAAAAGGAAAAGATAGAAAAAGAAATCGGCGAGCTTAAGGAAGTGATGAAAAAAGATGATACTGAAGCACTTAAAAAGAAACTTGAAGAAGTCAATAAAGTTGTGCAAGAAATGAGCACGAAGATGTATCAGAAAGTCGCTGAAGAGCAAGCCAAACAAAAGCAGCCAAAAGAAAATGTTAAAGAAGGCAAGAAAGAAGAGAAGGTTGTTGACGCTGAATTTGAAGAGGATAAGAAGGAATAAATCCTTCCCTTTTTATTTTTGATAAATGGCAAAGGACTATTACAAGACACTTGGAATAGAGAAGAGTGCCTCAAAAGAGGAGATAAAGAAAGCCTATAGAAAGTTTGCTAAGAAATACCATCCTGATATCAATAAAGACACAGGCTCGAAAGAGAAGATGCAGGACATCAATGAAGCTTATTCCATCCTATCAGATGAAACCAAAAGATCAAACTATGATCGGTTCGGAGATGCAGGAGAAGCGTTTGCAGGAGGGCATGGCAACTTTACAGGAGAAGAAATCTTTGAGGGTTTTGAAGATATATTCTCAAACTTTTTTGGAGGAAACATTTTTGGTGGGAGGAGAAGGAGAGGGCCGAGAAGAGGGGCTGATCTTAAATATGAGTTAGATATAGATTTTGAAGAGGCTGTCTTTGGAGTTAAGAAAAAAATTACTGTCACAAAGCATGATTCATGTAAGAGCTGTAAGGGGACGGGAGCAGAAGATGGAGAGCTTAAAAATTGTGAAACATGCCAAGGGAGGGGAGCAATAAGAAAACAATTCAGGACGCCTTTCGGAGTCATGGCCCAAACTACCACATGTCCAGAATGTCGAGGGTTAGGCAAAATAGCAAAAAAAGAGTGCAAAGAGTGCCGTGGGAAAGGCAGGGTAAAAAAGACTAAGACAATAACAGTAACTATACCTGAAGGTGTTGACACAGGATCAGTGCTTAGACTTTCAGGAGAGGGGGAGGCTGGGGAGGTTGGAGCCCCTTCAGGAGACCTATATGTCGAAATACATTCTAAACCACATAAGATATTTGAAAGAGAGGGGGAAGATATCTATTTGGAGTATCCTTTAAGTTTCAGCCAAGTAGCCCTAGGAGATGAAGTCAAAGTCCCCACGCTCCATGGAGAAGTCAAAATGAAGATCCCAAGTGGAACACAATCACATACAGTTTTTAGGTTAAAAAATAAAGGAGTACCCAGGACACATGGCTATGGACAAGGTGACCAACACGTAAGAGTCGTTGTCAAAACACCAGAAAAACTTAACAAAAAACAAAAACAATTATTCAAGGATTTAGCAAAAGAAAACAAAGAAAAATTGCAAATAGAAAAAGATTTTTTCACTAAAGTAAGAGATGTTTTACTAGATTAATTGACCAATACAGGTAAGTTATCATCATCTCCCTCCAACAACCCCTCCTTCAAAACATACTGTGAGATTGACCTAGCACAGTGATCACAATAACCATAAAGGTCATGCATCTTGAATAATAAGGATTCTATTTGATACTTTACATCCCTATCTAATGTATCATAAGGTTTCATGCCATAGACTTCCAATCCACGAAGAATTTTAGTCAAATCTAAGTCCTTTTTTCGCTTGTTAAAGAGAGCAACTTCCATTTCGTCATAAAGGAATGAGCACGCTTTCCGGTAGTTCCTTTTTCCAGCAGCATCAGGATTCATGTCATCGTATTCCGCAACATCTAAAATCATCTGATGCCTAAAATCTCGCCGATCTTCATCTGTCACATCACAAAGCTCCTCAACAAATTCTAGAACTTCTTTATCGACCTCTTCCTTGGATGAACCTGTTTGCCTTTGCAATGCGATCTCAACATTTCTTACATAATCTATAACAATTTTGTCTAACTCCTCCCTATCAAAATCTATTATTGCAAACTTCACCTCATCTGTGATTATGTTCCTATAATGAATCTTTACCCTCTGAAGATACCATTGAGAATCGTGATATGTAGATGAACCAATACTATGTTTTTCAGCTATTGCCACCATTTTCCTTTCATCCTTAAGGTGCTCTAAAGATTCGGCATCCTCTCTCATGATTTCTTCAACCCTCCTTATAAGATTGAGAGGATTAAGGCAAGGGCCTTTCTCAAGAATAAGCTTGAATATGTCCTGAACATTCCTTGGAGATATCCCATAGTTTCCTTCTGCCAGATTAGAGAAACCGTTCAAGACAAATTTGTTTGTCGCATTCACCAATTCTAACCTGAACTGATCATCAATAAGGTGCTTATGATTGTCTTTCACATAATCCATTTCATAATTTGCTTTTCCTTCATAGATTTCAAGCTTTTCCATAGGGGACAATGAAGCGAAAAATTCCTTCTGTTCTTTTGTTAGTTTAGAAGGGTCCCTTAACATAGGCTTAGAAAGACGTGTCAATACCGCCCACATAGCAGCTATGTTAAGTGTGTGTGGAGCTATATGCTTTCTCTTACTAACTTGCACCAAATTTCTCCTGTAAATTTTTTCTTCATCATTTACATTAAGAATATAACCCACATCAACCATTTTTATCCTATTCATCAAGCCTCGAGCATATTTCCCTTCCCTAACATCTGTAAATTCTTCAGTATTTGTCGTAGCTATAAGTAAAGAATCTATGCCTACTGTGACACCAGCCATAACTACCCTATGCTTCTCAGCCGCGTCAAGTAAAGGAACTGTAGACTCTCCTGATTTAAATATGTCCGAAAAATGTATTATACCACGATTTGATGAGGCCCACTTACCAAACATGCTAATGAAATCCATTTTAGGGAAAAGAGCAGCCAATTCATTAGCATATGTCCTAACTTTGTTATAATTGTCTGTAGGAGATAGTCCCACGACGTTTACTAAACCCCTATCATAATCAAGAAGCATCCTTTCAACGATAACATGAGAAAAGACCTTTGATAAGTTGCCCTCATACTTGTCAAGCAGTGCCTCATAAATCTGACGGCAATTGAAACATAATTCTCCATGCAAAAGCTTTTGAGGAATTTCAATCGGGTTCTCCCGCCCACCATTAGAAATGGACTCAAGCAACTTTCTTCTTTGATTCTTATCAACGATGAGATAAAAAGGATTTTCGTTTATTTGGCAATTAACCTCAATTATCTTTTTGTCTCCAGAAGAGTCCCCACACCCCCCACATCCACCATTACAATCACCGCAACCTCCAGAAGAGCAATCTCCTGAGCAATCACAGTTTCCGCTACAGCTATGCCCTTTTTCTACCGGAACAAATCCTATAGAAGCCTCCTTTTTCTGATCTAAAAATTTTGCAACATCAAACTTCCAACTAAAATTGAATAGCATCCCTGCATCTGTACGAGAATAATGCCTAAGGCCCTCCGCAATAAGGTCTACCATTGTTGTCTTTGCCGTCCCAGGAGGACCTCTCAATATAATAATCCTTTCATCTCCCTCTCCACGCGCTGATGACCTAACTTCATTAACTAAATCCCTTATAGGTCTTTCTGTCCCGAATATCTGATTCATGCCTTCACTGAAACTGTCATCAAACAAATCATATTGTGGTATGACTTCTCCGCAATGCATGATCTCCTCCATACCGAAACTCAATATAGAATCATGGACATATTGGTATACTGTCCTCAAGGCCATGGTAGGATGTTCATGTGAAAACTCAAGAAAACCATTAAAATCTAATTCGCGCTTTATCCCTTTAAATTCAGATTCTACGCTTCTTTCCAGTTCACTCATGAATTTTTTTGTATCAACCATCTATTCCTCCAATAACGTGTCAAGCAAGGTGTCTAGATGCTCTGAAAGCACAACACCAGTATCTTCCTTCCTCCAAGGAAGTCTTTTTCCCTTCCTAAACCAATAAGTTTTGAAAACCAAGCCCGAACTATCCATCTTTATATGATAAGCATTGTACTTTTCATTATTTTCGCCAAATATACCCGAAACGATGCATGCCCCTTCAGGACTCACCTCAAGGACTTCCCACCCTTTCCCCACTAAGTTCGATGGACTGTTTAGCTTCCTTACCAAACTGTCGGCAAGAAAAATAAAATTAGACACATTACTATAATCCTTGCCCACAGATATTTCCTCAACACCCCATACTCCTTCCACCACAGGTGTTGCAATAATACTATTATTCTCAAACGCTACGTAACCTTCAGATACAAGCTGAGGTTTGATATTACTAAGGATACCCATCTATTTCTACCTCCTTCTGGACAATTACCTTGCCTTTATCATCATAAGAACTGAAAACATACACTTTCTCAGTGCACATTATCACTGATGGAGCATATTGAGGCTCTTCCCCAGGTTTTACGTCCACAGGAAGATAAGTTTCCAGAGCCACATCTTTCCCCCATACCTTACGCAGATTGCGCAATACAGGCAGGCTTTTCGCCAAGTCTAGCTGTTTCCTATTGAACTCAAAGTCATGGTGCAATAATAGACACCCTTTATTTGTGTAATTAGCATTCTTGACGTAGACTAAAGGTTCACCACAATTGTGCAAACCAGCCATTATCTCTCCTTTTATCACCCGAGCATCCTTGCTTATTATTACAATATTCCCATAACCGTCAGGGCCATACTTGTACAACTTATGCTCATCACAGAATTCCTGGTCAAGGAACTCGCTTATGAAAAGTATATCATTATAATACTTTCTTACATGGAATAGCATCTCTCTCCCTTTCATATCCCTTGTATCCCATCCTAATTTCCTCTCCAAGTTCTTACAATCATCATACTTGGGCCCATGACGGCCTGTGTCCCATTTGTGCTCAATCCAACGGTACAGGTTCAATCCTAAAGCATAAGGGTTAACATTAGGCCCAGGCCTTAAGGATGCGACGCTGCTGTGAAGCTTTGAGAACTTGAATATTCCACCGTCACCTGCAAAGCCCTCATTCGCCATCAGCTGCAAGTGCCAGTATGATGCCCAACCTTCGTTCATTATCTTGGTCAAACGTTGCGGGACAAAGTAGTAAGCCTCATCCCTTACCATTCCCAATATGTCCCTTTGCCATTCAGGAAACTCAGGGTTACTGGTCCTTGCGTTATCTATAAGGAACTTAAGCACGTCCTTCTGTAACTCTCTAGGGAAACGTTTCCGCCTCATTCTCTCTCTCGCCAGCCTTATTTTTTCAGCTTTCAAGTGTTCAGGCGTATTGAGTAAACGGTCTATAGCAGGATTGCCAGTCTCTATCATCCTTGGCCTCTCCCTCGGAAGCACCTCCTCTTCCAACCTTTGCTTAAGCGATTCGATGTACGTCGCCATAAAGCCTTTGTAAGGGTCTATTAAACCGTCCAGACTCATCGCTACGTCAAGAGCCTTCTCAACATTCTCAGGACCGTACTGATCTTCATATCGGCTAAGCCAGTCGGCGTGTCGTTCCATCTCCCTCAACATGTCCCTATTGGTGTGTGCAAACCACATATTATTCTTGAAGAAATCATTATGACCATAGACATGACATATAACAAACTTGTTCTCCTCAAATGTATTGTTCTTAAGGAGGAAAGCGTTACAATAATCAGTGTTTATGACAAGCTCAAAAACTTTTGCCAACCCATATCTATATTGGTTTTCGTTGATTATGCTTTTCATGCCGTAACTCCAGTGATGCACACGCTTAGGAAAACCATCATAGCTTATCAGCTGGTTCATATCCTCATACCCCAACATATAGAACACAGTATCGAAAAAGTCTAGGCCCAACCTCTTGACAACAGGCTCTACCTCTCTCTGTACCTCTACAAGTTCCGGTGAGAGTTTTTCAGGGTTCATTTTCCTTTGCTAAAAAGCTCCTTTATTCCATCGATAATATCATCTACATCATCCAATGTCGCAGTCACTATATTTGAATCTGGATCAAGAATTTCATCCCCATAACGCTTTTCCATATCCTCCATGAACTGCCCCGAGCCATAAGGGCTCTTAACCTGAGTATAGCCTAATAGGTTGAAGTGTGGCAAAAGTTCCTCATCCATTATCTTAAATGTCAAATTCGTATCATCGGCACTCCAGTTATCTCCGTCTGAAGAATAAAAGATGTAAGCATTCCAATCATCTGGATTATAATCCTCGTGAAATATGTCTGCGCATTTTCTGAATGCCGACGAGATCATTGTCCCTCCGCTTTCCCTCGAATGATAAAAGTCCTCTCTTGAGACTTCCCTTGCACTGGCATGGTGGGTTATGTACCTTGATTCAAGACCTTGATACTTGTTCGCAAGCAAGACATCAATCCAGAAATTCTGTGTCCTAACAATCTCTTTCTGCTCATCCCCCATAGATCCTGAAACATCCATCATATAGAATATGACTGCATTCATCTCAGGTATAAGCTCATCCTTGAATGATCTAAACCTTCTGTCTGGTGGGGCGGGAACAATAAGTTGGCCTGGCCTATAATTACCTGAAGCCAAAGAACGTTTCATAGCATTTTTCAATGTACGTTTCTTGTGAATCCTTCCAGGAGATCCTACTCGGCTTATAGTCTTAAGCTTATCACTAGGAGCGTAGATATTTTTTTTCCCTTTTGGCTCAATGTTAGGAAGTTCAAGCTCTTCATAAAGAAATTCGGCTAGTTCATCAACAGACCATTCCTCAAACATGAACTCCCCATCCTGGTCACCTGGCTTGTTACCTTCCTCCCCATCATCTTCCCTCCCGATGATATCTCCCTCTTCGCCATCACCACTTCCCACGCCACCATTCCCCCCACCATACCGGATTCTAGGAAGATCAGTTATTGGGATGGGAATTCTTATGGTCTTGCCATCACGTTTACCCAAAACCCCTCCTTCCTTGATAAGCTTCTTAAGTTCTTTACGCGTCCTCCCTCTAACTATATCCAAATACCTATGCTTATCCCTATCAATTCTTCTTGCCATCTACAACTAATCCTGTATCTTTTTGGAAGCGTATATTAGCAGGTCACGAGCGCACTCTTCACAATATCCCATGTTACCTATCAGCCTTCCCTTTACCAAATCCACCTGCTCCTGGCCTTCCTTTGATTTGACAAGTGCACTGAACTCAGCCAGATTAACTTTGTGCCTTACAGATTCAAAAAGCTCAAGTTGTAAAGCGCGATAAAGTTTTGCATCTTGCTTATAATCAAATTCCCTCCTCTCTGCAAAGGCCTGGTTCATATGAGCCATAAGCACAATCCTATGCTCTTTCGCAGCGTCAGGGTCTATATCCATGTGCTCCTCTATGCCCCTCATGAATTTCTCATCAGGCTCATAAGTCTCACCAGTATGTTGATCCTTAACCTTCGCCTTCAACTGAAAAGCATGGACGTTATCCACATATTTCTTAAACAAGGCATCCATCTGAGCCTCATCAGCACAAAGTGCTCTCCTAAGCTCATCTTTTGCAATCTCCGTGTACTCTTCCTTTACCACATCTATAAGCGCCCCATAAGCTTCACGCATTTTTTCATTTTCTATTGAGGCATGTGTAGAAAGTATGTCTTCCAATTCAAGGAATAAGTGGGCCGGATTAACACAGTTATCAGGATAATGGGATTGGGACATAAGATTAGTCAAACTATCTTGGATAAATCTCGGGGAAACGCCCATAAAACCTTCTCTAGAAGCTTCTCCCCTAAGCTCCCTTATATCTTCCTTTGTGAAATTGTCCACTACCTGACCATCATAGAGCTTGAGCTTCTGCATCAGTGTCATCTGGTGTTTTTGCGGATGCTCCAACCTCGACAAAATCGCCCACATTGCTGCCAAATGTACTGTAAAGGGAGCAATATGCTTAGGAACACGGTCTCCAGAAAACATCTTACCATAAATCTTCTCTTCCTCAGAATGTTCTAAATTATAAGGAACATTCACCACTATTATCCTGTTCCTGAATGCCTCCATACTCTCGTTATTTATCAGCTTGACAAACTCTGGATTATTGGTATGCCCAAAAAGCGCTTCATCTATGTAGACATTAGGCTGGTTTTTTGGCTTTATCTTATCATCCTGTGTAGCTTCCAAAAGATCATACAAGAATTCCACCTGGAGTTTCAATGATTCGACAAACTCAAGCAAGCCACGGTTAGCATACTGGAATTCTCCTGAGTGAGAAAAAGCTAATGGGTGCGACTCATCACCGTAAACTGTAAGCAAACTGTAGTTCACATCACCAGTAAGCTCGGTAGAATCCTGGTTTTTCTCATCTTTTGGCTGGAACGTCCCTATGCCAGATCTCTGTGTCTCTGAGATTAACATCCTTTTCACCACGACATGCTCGCTCAAAACCTTCTGCCAATCCCCATCATGCATATCCATTAATCTATTGTAAAAATGAGTACAAGGAGGACACTTTTCGTTATCGACAGAAATTCTTTTTATCAAAGGTAGGTCCCTGTTCACTTGTTTCAAAAAGGAATGCCTTGCATCCTCTGGCAAGAGTTTCAAAGGATCATTCCTCAAGGCACACATCACATCCTCCATATTAACACCAGCCTGAAGCTCTTTTTCTGTCCAAGGAATACCTTTCCACTGAAAGGTATAAAGCGCACCTTCGTCTGTCTTTGAGTATGCCTCCAGGCCTCTCCTTATCAGACGTGCCATTGTGCTTTTCGCACTCGCCACAGGACCATGCATAAGGACAAACCGATCCTTGGAACTAAGGTCCATGGCAGCCCCTCTCAGAGAACCCACAAACTTGGCAAGTGAATCCTCTATGCCAAAAATAGCATCTCCATGGTCTTGGCTTGCGAGATCATCAAAGAACTTGTACCTTGGAATATCTTCCTGTCCCACTTTCCTTGACGGTTCCTCACCGAAATGCATAATCATATCATATATACGCTGGAACGCAGATCTTGCGACAGCTGGCCTTGTTAAAACTAGTTCAAGATAATGCTCAAAAGACATTGATTCCTTAGAAAGCTTAAAAGCACTATCTTCTTTTTCAAATTTACTCAAAAGAGATACTTGTGATTCATCACCCATTTTTTTTATCCTCCTAAAATAAACTATTTTTAAAAAAGAGACAGCCTAATTTCTACTAATAAATATTGTTAAATAGTCTCGCCTCTTTTTCATACATCATGAGATTATTTGTAACTAAAATTATGAGACCAAGGTTTATAAATATTTGTACGCTATTATATAACCTTTTTATAAATCTTTATAAAGAAAAAAGAAAACATTTAAAAGAAAATAAGAAAAGGTAATACCAAAATGATAAGACAACCTATCTGCGTGTTTATGGGACACGTCGATCACGGAAAAACTTCACTGCAGGACCATATTCGGAAAAGCGCTGTCGCTAAGGGAGAAGCTGGGGCGATAACCCAAATGATCAGCTCAAGCAAAGTACCTTTGAATACTATTAGAAAAATCTGCGGAGAATTATTGGAAGGTAAAGACATCACTGTCCCAGGCATATTATTTATCGATACACCAGGACATGCGGCTTTCACAAACCTGAGAAAAAGAGGAGGTAACCTGGCAGATATAGCCATTTTAGTAATTGATATCAATGAAGGCATAAAACCTCAGACAAAAGAGAGCATAGAAATATTGAAGCAGTATAAGACACCTTTCTTAATAGCATTGAACAAAATAGATCTCTTTCCGGGATGGCAAGCTAAGGATGCCCCTATGCTGCAAGCAATAAGTATGCAGAGTGATAATGTGAGAAGGTTGATTGACACAAAACTCTATGAAATTGTCGGTAAAGTGTATGAAGAAGGCTTCATTGCTGAACGGTTTGATAGACTTACTGATTATACAAAACAAATAGCCATTGTCCCTTGTTCAGCCAAAAGCGGAGAAGGCATACCAGAATTACTTATGGTTTTAATAGGATTAGCACAAAAATTTCTTGAACAAAGCCTTGTGACAGAAAGTAAAAAGCCAGGAAGAGGCACAGTGTTAGAAGTGAAGGATGAAAAAGGAGTGGGATCTACTGTAGACGCAATAGTTTACGACGGGACATTGAAAGCTAATGATGTTATTGTTATCGCAGGAGTAGATAAACCCATAATTACTAAAGTTAGAGGACTGTTCGAGCCTGAAAAAGGAAAGCTTAAGCCTGTCAAAGAAGTTAATGCAGCTGCAGGCGTGAGGATTTTAGCACCAGACACAAAGGAAGCTATGTCCGGAATGCCATTAGCTGTAGCTAATAATGATGTAGAAAGTGTAAAGATCGAACTGCAGAAAGAAATTGATGAAGTCATGGTAGAAACAGACAATTCAGGAGTTGTGGTCAAGGCAGATTCCTTAGGGTCATTGGAAGCGTTAATAGGACTATTAAGAGGGGCGGGCGTGGAAATCAAGAAAGCTTCTGTAGGAAAAATAACTAAAAAAGATATAGCTGATTCCAAGACTGAAGAGGATCCTTTGACCAGAGTCATTTTAGGTTTCAATGTTCCTCCTGTTGAAGAAGAAGGTGTCAAAATAATATCCCATGATGTCATATACAAGATTATAGAAGATTTTGAGAAGTGGAAAGAAGAGCAGAAGAAAAAGATTGAAGAAAAAGAATTTGAAAATTTGGTGAAGCCGGCCAAGATTAGAATCATACCCAAATGCATTTTCAGACAAAGCAATCCTGCTGTGGTGGGTGTGGAGGTTCTAGCTGGAACTCTGGCAACCAATACTGACCTCATTAAAATAGATGGAAGTAAAGCAGGAACAATAAAGAGCATCCAACATGAAAAGGAAAACTTGCAAAAAGCTGAAAAAGGAAAAGAAGTTGCTATTTCTCTCCCAGCAATAACTGCAGGAAGGCAAATAAATGAAGATGATGTGCTATATGTAGATGTTCCACAGTCACACTTTAGGGAAATGAAAAAGCTGAAGAAATTATTACGCGAGGATGAAAAGCAAGTTTTAAGAGAGTTAGCTGAGATCAAAAGAAAAGAGGAATCTTTATGGGGGGTATGAAATGAAGTGTTTAAAAGAAAAAAACCTGAAAAGATGCACATGCACATATGAAGGCTGTCCAAGGAAAGGTATATGTTGTGAGTGCTTGCATTTCCATTTAGGACGGGGCGAATTACCAGGATGTTGCTTTACAGAGAAAGGCGAAGCAGAATATGATAGAAGTATTGAGAATTTTATCAAAGATAAGGTTAAGAAATGAGGGGTATATAACAGAGAACAAAAAACGCAACGCTCCTGAAATTTATAGTTTCTCT
>CAZUKZ010000019.1:0-22799 GCA_964621125.1 Candidatus Woesearchaeota archaeon | reverse complement strand
AGATCCTAAACCAAAAAGAATTCTTGTTAATCATGGAGAAAGTTCTAAGTGTTTGGAACTAGCAGGAACACTACACAAGCTTAATAGAATAGAGACAAGCGCCCCAAGAAATCTTGATGCAGTAAGACTTAGATAATTCTCATTCAACCTTAGGCATCCCTATATCAACAATTTCTACATTAAGTTTATATCGTTGTAATCCTGGCTTTACATCATGTATAGTCAAAATCAAATCAGCTTGGATTCTCAAAGGCTGCACTTCACCAGTTTCAGGATTCAATCCAGTTGGTATATCTAAAGCCACGACATAAGCACCAGAATTATTTATCTTCTTAATGAAACTCTTTATTGGATCCCTTATCTCACCCTCCACCCCAACCCCCAACATACAGTCCACTATTACATCAGCACTCAAAGGCAAATCCTCAAGCATTTCAACATTAAGTTCCTTCAGTTTATCATAGTTGACTTTAGCTTCTTTAGTTAATTTTTCCTCTTCCCCGATGAAAACAATCTTAATTTTATACCCTTGGTTCAAAAGAAACTTTGCCGTCGCAAAACCATCCCCTCCATTATTTCCATGAAAGCATACGAAGCATAGGCTCTTGTCCTTTCCTACATGTTCACTTATAAGCTTTGCCATGCTTCTTCCTACCCTTTCCATCAGTTCAAGTTTAGACACTCCTTGCTGCTCCATCCAATCTTCCAATTCCCTCATTTCACTCAAAGTAATCATATATGATAGTATCTTATAATGCCTTTTTAAAATTTTTGTAATTTTAGACTTCTTAGAACTCTTATCTTCGGGAAACTCTGGCCAATTCTTGGTTTATCCTGTTTATTACCTTCTTTATCACAGGACTAATTTGATTTTGGATTAAAGGCGATAACTTAGAATAGAGTTCATTCACTTCAGCATATATATCCTGGGCTTTTTTAATTTCAAAGTCCGTTGAAACAACTGTCAATTGCTCCAGTTTCAAGTAGATTTGATCAATTATATCCTGCTGCCCTTCCCTTTGTTTAAGTTCACCCTGTAACTTCTTCTCAGCCCTCTGTTTCTCCTGCTCTAGTTTGATTTCAATCTGTTTCTCGATTTTTGCTTTCTCTTTCTCTTCCTGCTGTTTTTTCAGGTCAACTATCTTCTGCTCTTCTATCTCTTTCTTAGATTCATCCTTTATCATTTGTTTTAGCTTTTTCTCTCTTTGCATACGTTTCTTATCTCTTTCTTTCTGTAACTTCAACAATTCTTCTTTTTTATGTTTTTGAACTTTAGAAAGTGTTTCCTTAGCTAATTTTCTGTACTCTGACTCCTTTACTTTATGTTGCATAATTTCTTTTTTTATCTTCTTTGTTTCCTTATCTTTCCTTTTTATCTCTTCTGATACCCACTTCTTCAGTTCATCCCTCTTTTTCTTTTCCTGATTAATTATTTTTTTAAATGCTTCTTTCTCTTTGCCTTCGATATCCTTCAGATTATTCTCAAGCATAACTCTTCTCCTTACAGCATCTAATTTTTTGATGTGCACGGGTTTACCTTTAACCTGCTCAACAACCTGCCTAAAAGTCCCCATCTCTTTCAATTTCTTTTCCCTTTCCTTCTCCTGCTTCATTATCTTTTTATGCCACAAATACTGTTTCTTTCTCTCCCCATCAATGCTTTTCTTTATGTGTTTAAGTTGTTCTTCCTTTTTGATAAGTGCTTCTTTTTCTTTGATCAGCTGCTCTTGCTGCAATATCAGATTTTTCCTAGCATGGTCTAACTTAGCCCTTACTTTCTTTTCTTCTTTTTTTCTTTTTTCAACAAGATTGACTTGTTCTTCAAGTCTCTTTATTGAAGCCTCATGCAATAATCTTTCTTTTTCCAAATTACTCTTAGCCTTTTTTTCTTTAGGTATAATTTTTTCCTGTTTCCTAATTATTAATTGCCTTTGCCTAGCAAGAGACTTTTGCTGTTTGACAATTTCTCGTTGTTGTTGTAACAGCTCCTTTTGTTGAGTGTCTAGTGATTTTCTGAGTTCCATCCCCTCATCCTTCCTCTTCTTAGCCAATGCGATTTTTTTCCCCAATTTATTCCGAGATTTTTCTTGCAATTCCCTCTGCTTCTCAATCTCATCTTTCTGTTTTTCCAGCTCTTTTTTTAAAACATCTATCTCTTTCTTTTGATTAGCAAGCTTCTTTTCCTGTTCAACAGATTTATTTTTTTTAGCTTCTAATTTTTTC
The DNA here is from genome assembly GCA_964621125.1 of Candidatus Woesearchaeota archaeon. Classification (GTDB taxonomy): domain Archaea; phylum Nanobdellota; class Nanobdellia; order SCGC-AAA011-G17; family GW2011-AR17; genus CAZUKZ01. The sequence continues at coordinate 20,576 of CAZUKZ010000019.1, read as the reverse complement.
TGGGCAATTTCAACATCCTTCTTTGCCTTCTCAGCTTTCTTTATCTCTCTCTTAAGGTCTTTGCTAAGCTTCCTTCCTTCAGATTTGTTCTTAATTGTATCCTTCTTCTCTTTCTCAAAAGCTGCTTTAATTTTCTTCAGTTTCTTCTCTTCTTTCATCAATTTTTCCTTTTCTTCCTTTAAAACCTTAAAGTCAGACTTCAGCTTTCTCTTCGCAACACCATGAGCTTTTCTAGATTGAATTATTTTAGATGACAATTTTAATTCTTTAGAACTACTTTCTTTTTTGAACATCTTTTTTTCCTTTGCTAAACGACTCTTCTCCTTCAAAAGCTTCGTTTCCTTGTTCAATAGTTTATTCTTAGATTTTATGATCTTCGCAGTAGTATTTTCAAGATTTTTCTTTTTTTTGTTAGGTAATTTTATTACCTTTTTCTCAGAATTAGGTTTCTTTACAGATTTCTTTTTAACAGCATTCTTTTTCGTAGGTTTTTTCTTAAGCTTCCTACGTTTGAACAATCTACCAAACAAACCCTCCTTCTTAGAACTCTTTTTTTTCTTAGGCAATTTTTTTACAAGCATCTTTTTTACTTGCTCTATGTCCTCTTCTACCTTCTTAGCAGAATTGCCTTTCTTACTATGTACCATAGATCACCTCTTTTCTATTAATCAGTAATACCGACAAAAGTATTTAAAGTTTTTTATCTATAGCTTAAAAATATAGTTCAAAAAGCTACTTTTAGACTACATTATTGGATAAAATTTAAATAAGGCTATATAAAATCTGATCTTATAACATGGGAAAGTCAAAAATCAAAGATATAAACCAAAAACTAAGCCTAATCTATTTCATTGAGAATAATGATCTCTATGTAGATAATTTCCCAAGAGGGAAAAGGTGCGATCTTCATGTACACAGTAAATATTCTGGGAAGGATCATGCTAGACCAGAGTGGGTCACAAGGCTTGTCCAGACACCAGTAACAGAAACTGTAGGTGTTAAAGAATGTTACACTCCTCCAAAACTCATTTACAAGCTAGCCAAGTCTCAAGGCATGGATTTTGTGACAATTTCAGACCATGATAGTATTACAGGTGCAATCGAACTTGTGGAATACTCACCTGAAGACACTTTCATAAACTGCGAATATACTGTCGATGGAGGAGAAAATCTCTACATCCACATAAGCACCCCTGGTCTAGAATATCCTACAAATTCAGGATCAAAACTAGACACATCTCAAGTCCAAGAACTACATAAGGAACTTATGCGCCTCCGCGAAGAAGGATTTGAAGAGTTTTATAAACAATGCGACATCATGCAAATTAGATGGGTACTCAATCACCCTGCCTGTAGCTTCAACGGAAAGATCCCCTCACCTGAACTATTTGACTATTGGTGCAGAAAGGCTAAGTTCCTTGAAGTAAACAACGATTATACTCTCGAAAACATTATTACTGGACATGTTGCTAAAAAATACAACTAGGTCTTATGTGCTGGCACAGACGACCATACTGCCAGCCGTATAGGGGCTATAGCGAAACGTTGATAGATGTCAATACGCCTGCAGAATTCATGAATGCTTTCGATGAGGGACATGTTGGCATAGGAAGCTACTCAACATCAGACACATTCCCTGAACGTTTCGGAGCTACTTTAGACAGCTTCACTAAAGACATCTATCATGGCGTACTGAATTATATGAAAAGGGACTGGGGCTGGAAAAAGTTTCTTTTAGTAACGGGCATGGTAGGGCTACCTGTTGGACTGAGCATCTTGGCAGGTCCAGCTATTGGCATTCTACCGTTTGCTTTAGCTGAAGGTTTTACATTTGGATCAATCCCTTACATCATGTCTTGGAAACAGAGAAAAGCAGAAGCCAGGAATGCAAAAAAGTTGTGGCACTCTTACTTAGACAATGAATTTGAAAAGGAAACGATTGATGGAAAAACAATCCCTGAAATCATGGAAGAAGTTGAGGATGTTTTGCAGAAAGTTCAAGAAAAAAAAAGACCATTATGAAACTTATAGGAATCAGTTAGAAAAAGCCCACCTTATGAGCTCGGAAAGTGGATGGGGTAGGTTCATGCACCGCTTTTTTGGTAGGTTCAAAGTATTCTCTGCCACCTATAAGGATAAGCCAGAATAACAAAAATCTTATATTCTCGGAAGTATGTTGATAATGTATGCCATTTGATGTTATCGTAGGTCGGAATGAATCTGACATGAAGAAATACGGCAAGAAAGGACTTGTCCTCATCGGTCGAACTTACGTCAAGATGGGTCGTACAACTTCATTATCTAATTACATTTACATGGATGTTGCCAAAGGCCATGTTATCTACGTTGTAGGGAAGAGGGGGAGCGGTAAGTCATACACGCTGGGAGTTATAGCCGAAGGCATGATAGATCAACCCCCCGAAATTAAGAAGAACCTAGCAATAGTAATGCTTGACACTATGGGTATCTATTGGACTATGAAGTATCCCAACCAAAAAGATGAAGACCTTTTAGAAAAATGGGGCCTACAGCCAAAAGGGTTGGATGTCAAGATTTACACACCGTCCGGGTTCTATGATAAGTACAAAGAAGAAGGCATCCCAACAGACTTTGCTTTCAGTTTGAAGCCATCTGAACTTACTGCCAGGGATTGGACATTAACTTTTGAATTAGATACATCACACCCAGCCTCCATAATAATCAGTAAGACATTAGGTGACTTTGAAGAGCAAGGGATAAAGGATTATGATATAGATGATATGATAAAGGCTATAGAAAAGGACAAGTCTTTTGACAACAATTACAGGAATGATACAATCAACCGTTTGCGCTCCGCTAAACGCTGGGGCCTTTTCAGTAAGGAAGGTACTGATATCCTGGATGTTGTCAAGGGTGGACAAGTCAGTGTTTTAGACGTAAGTGCTTACGCCAATACTGAAGGAGGTTGGGGTGTAAAGAGTTTGGTTGTGGGATTGTTAGCGCAGAAAGTATTTAGCCACCGTATGTTAGTAAGGAAAGAAGAAGAAATAGATGCTATAAAAGTAGGTTATAGTTATTTTCAGGTCGAATCAGAATCTGGAAAGAAAGCACAAGAACCGATAGTTTGGTTAGTTTTAGATGAAGCCCATGAGATGCTTAAAAAGGAAGGTAAAACAGCTGCTACCGATGGTTTAGTCACTATAATGAGAGAAGGTAGACAACCAGGAGTTTGTTTAATACTTGCTACACAGCAGCCAGGCAAGATCCACACTGACGTCATGTCTCAGTCGGACATAGTAATCTCCCATAGGTTGACCGCCAAACCTGATGTTGACGCTCTCGCGACAATGTCCCAAAGCTACTTGAGCGCATCACTGCCGAGGATGCTGGACGAACTACCAAGAGCTAAAGGTTCTGCATTGATTCTTGACGATAATTCTGAAAGGTTCTACCCCATAAGGGTAAGGCCAAGGTTTACATGGCATGGCGGCGAGGCACCATCAGCTGTACCATTCAAGAGAGAACTTAATTTGGGGTTAGACTAAATTGAAGAAAGACAGTTTCACCCGAATGGCAAAAAAGGAAGGCTACCGCGCACGTTCTGCATATAAGCTAAAACATATCATCCGAAAGTTTAAGCTCATAAAGGAAGGAGATGATGTTCTGGACCTCGGATGCTTTCCTGGAGGGTGGCTTATCACAGCAAAAGAAACTTCGATTACTGGCCGGGTGGTTGGGTTGGATATAGAAGACATTCAGCCAATTGAGGACGTGGAATTCTATTGTTGTGATATCAAACATATCAATAAGTTTATCAAAGGAAAATTTGACGTTGTATTAAGTGACATGGCACCAAAAACTTCTGGAATAAAAAGCCTAGATGCTGGACGAAGTTTCGATCTAGCTATGCTCGCCTTGAAGACGGCAACAAAGAAACTCAATAAAAATGGTAGTTTCCTATGTAAGATTTTCCAAGGTAAAGAATCCGAAGAATTCTTAGACAAAGTTAAGAAAAAATTCAGGCAAGTACGTGGTTTCAAGCCAGAAGCTTCCAAAAAAAGAAGTAAAGAGATGTATATAATAGGAATGGGATTTATAGAATAACTCACATATACCAAGCGTATTCCATATCTTCATTTATTGGGGAAAAATTGTCAGGCTTTATAGGAGAAGCTAAAGAATGTTCCACTTTCTCCAGACCAAACCTCCCACTTCTCCGACAAATTTCTACCAAGCTAGTTTCAAAATTTCCCTTAAATAAAACAGGAACCCTTATCTCCGCTCTCTTTTGTGCATATTGTTTCAAAGTTTCTGGACAAGTTAAAGCATCCATAGCTTCTTTCCCCTCTTTGATTAAAATTGAAGCTAACCTTTGGTCCTCTGATCCTTCAGGAAACTTATCTGGGTGGACCTTGAACACAAACCTCCGGAAAGACTTCCTTATTTTCGAATTGAATGCCTCCATAGTCATACATCTAACATCAATTCCTTCAATCCCAAGTATAACAAAATAATCATACATATCTTATCAAATTTTACTACTCTCATGTAAGTTTTATAAACTTTGCTATAAAAAACGTTATAAAGGGATCAAGATTCTGGGTTCAGATACAAGGAGGAAAAATGGCATTTGATAAAAATTTAGACAAAAACTTATTTTCAGAAGAAGTAGACCTAGAAAAGACAAAAATCACAGTTGGTGTATTCGCATATAATGAAGGTATACCCAAACTTCAATTATCAAGGGAAAACGTTAACGCGAACGGTGAATGGAATTTTGCAAAGCTTGGTAGGATGACTAAGGAAGAAGCAGAAGCTATTATCCAATTGATACAAAAAGCTTTAGAGAGCATGTGATTTTCAAATAGATAAGGCAAGTATGGTTAACGAGCGGTAAGATTGCTTGTTTGTTAGTAAAACTATAAGGGCAACACCTTCTATAATTTTGCAGTTTTCCAAAGATCTAGGAAAAATTCCCTTTGTTGGTTTGCAAATATTTCGCTTTCGATTTTTATTGCTATAGGATATTTTATCCAAGATAGAAGAATAACATAATCTCTAAAGATTGTAATGCCTTGGGGAAGGTTAAACTTGGTGTAACGTAATTTCAGTTTTCTGTGTTTTTCTTTGGCATAGTGCTTTATATTTTTTAACAACCTGACATCCAACTTCTTCTCTTTTCGCCGTATTGCCAGATTTTTAAAGAATAAGTTTGCTTGATCCGTCTTATTTTCCTCGTTTAGAGAAAAAACAAGATACATCTCCTTAGGCTTTGCATCAGCAATAAGATTAGTGAAAATAGTAAATATAGCCTTTTGTCCTTCAAAAATTTCTACATTTTGTTTTTTTGAGAATTTTTGTTTAAGAATAAGTTCGGGAAGCACCTGTTCAATTTTTTTCTTCTTTTCTTCAAGAAAATTCATAAGGTTATTGGGATCTGATGCTTGATAATGTCTGATATTATTTTTTATTACGTATGAAGCTAACCCCCTTTTGATTAGTCGATCCAAAACCTCATAAATCTTTGATGAAGGAATACTTGTCCTTTTCACAATTCTTCCAACTTTAGAAGAACCAAGTTCTAGTAATGAAGCATAACATATACTTTCTCTTCTACTTAGTCCCAGTTCTTGTAAAGATTCTTCAATCATAGTTAATAAAATTACCCTCAAGTATATAAGCCTACTGCTACTACCCCCTTTCGAGGTAGGTGTCCCTGATATAATGTATGCATTATGTTATTTGTATGAAAATCGCGACATTAACCAAACAGGTCAAGAATTTTGAGTTTAATCCAGAAATCTACATATATCCAACTCCAAGAACCTACAAGCCAATAAACAATTTCACTTTAGACAAAGTAGAATTCACTCAAGAGATAAACGTTTACATACACATCCCTTTTTGCAGGCAGATATGTACCTATTGTGGGTATTTGAAAGTTGTTGATTCCAAAGAAAATCTAAGAGAACAATATGTTGATGCTTTAATTAAAGAGATAAAAATGTATGAGAAAACTTTACAACATAAAATTATTAAAACATTGCACTTTGGTGGTGGAACACCATCCCTACTCACGTCTTCAGAACTTAAAAAAATTATTAATGTTATTTTGGAGATAAACCCCAATTTTCTAAATACTGCTGATGAAGTGAGTATAGAGACAACACCAGAATTAGTAGAATTTAAAAAATTTTCAGAATTTAAGAAAATAGGCATAAATAGAGTAAGTATGGGGGTGCAAACCATGTTAGATAATGAAATTAAACTTTGCAAAAGGAATAATTTTTCTGAAATCTCTGTCAGCGCCATTAAGATTTTGAGAGAAGCTGAAATCCCCAATTTGGTTTTAGATTTAATGATAGGCATTGAAGGCCAAACTATAGAAAGCTTCATACACTCTGTAAAATCCTTATTAGAATACAAGCCAGAAACTATTGAACTTTATGCAATAGGCTTCATGCCAAACACTTCGCTTGAAATTAGAAGACCAGATTTAATGAGCAAAAAAGATATTTATCAATGTTATGATATGGGAAGAAAATTATTCTTAAAAGCAGGATATCAACAAGATTGTCATAATCGGTATGTCATTATAAACCAAGGCAGTTTCCTTCAAGAAGATTATATATTTACAGGAATGAGTTTAATTGGTTTTGGGGCAGGAACTAGAACATACGCCAAAAATGTTCATTATAGAAATAATTATCATCAAAAAGCGCATCGAAAAACAATTACCGAATACATTAAGGATGTAAAAGCTGGCAAAATCCCAGTTAAAAGTGCCATATTCTTAAATCCAGAAGAAAAAATGAGGCAGTATGTAATATATAACATTGAATCTTTAGATAAAAAAGAATTTAAAAAAAAATTTAAAGCAAATTTTGCAGAAAAATTTCCAGAGTTATATTTTGAATTAATTGAATTAGGATTAGTTGAAGAGGATTGGCGAAGAATATGGCTAACGTCAAAAGGCCTTAATTATAGAGACCTAATTTGTAAACAGTTTTATTCAAAAGGTGTGAAAAAGATAGAAGAGAGATATAGACCATAATGAAAAGGGAAATAATCTTATTTGGATTTTCAGGAGCAGGCAAATCTACTATAGCCAATTTAATCAGTCAAAGATATGGACTACGTGTTATCCATCCATCCGGAATTTTAAGAGACTTATATGAAGGGAAAAGAGTTGATATTAGTAATACGAAACACAACACAGGTTTTTGGGAAAGTGAAAAAGGAATTAGATTATTCAAAGGTAGGTTAAATAAAGAAAAGCCATTAGATATCATCTCAGATAGGATTTTAGTAAAAGAAATTGAAAATGGAAATGTAATTATTGATAGTTGGAGCTTACCATGGCTCACAAATAAAGGAAAAAAAATCTACCTACAAGCAGATTTAGATGTTAGGGTCAAGCGAGTTGCAAAACGTAGTAAGATTAATATTAAAAAAGCATTTAAAGTAGTAACAATGAAAGACAAAGAAACAAGAGAATTATTTATAAGATTATATGGCTTTGATATTGGAATAGATTACGACGTCTTTGATCATACTATTAATACCAATAGTCTCACCAAAAAAGAAGTCTTCAGAAATCTTTGCAGTTACTTGAACAAATAATTTTCAAATATTATAATCAATCCCTACACACGAAAATCAACACACACCCTGAATTTTTTAGGAGAGTACTGTCCACATTTTATTACTTTTAGGACCCTATAATTCTCCACATGCTTCTCAATCTTCTCCAAGACCTTATCAGGTATCTCACTTTCATGTAAAAAATCATAGAAATGGATTATTCCACCTTTCTTCAAAGCCTTCAAAGCCACATCCAAAAAATCCTCAGCAGATTTTGGCAAAGGCATAAGGATCCTATCAAACTTTTTCTTTAATGATGGGACAACTTTTTTAACATCCCCAGCAAATAGCCTAACATTCTTACACTTATTCAAGATAGCATTCTGTTCAGCATACTTCGCAGCCTCCGGATTTATCTCAATACCAACTACCTCATTAGCACCAGTCCTTCTTGAAAGGACAACAGGATAAGGTCCAACCCCAGAAAACATGACTAGCACATCTTCCCCATCCTTGACAAGTTCTGCAATTCTTTTCCGTTCAGTACTCAACCTAGGCGAAAAGTAACATGTTTCAACATTCAGTTTCAGCCTGACCGCATTCTCTTTATACACAGTCTCCTTCCTCCGATCTCCTGCAATAATTTTTAGATCTCTTGTCCTAAACTCTCCTTTAAAATTACCCACCTTTTTTGCCACAACTTTAATATTTTTATTCAATACTAGTATGGCTTCTGCAATAATTTTCTCTTTCTTCTTCAGCTCGTCAGGTATCTCTATTATAGCTATATCACCTATGACGTCATAAGCCTTTTTTACTTTTTTTAGCTCTTCTGTGGATAGCTTAGTCTTAAGATGTTTTTTCAAATTGGTTGTAATTTTATTTAGCTTTTTGAACTTCTTATCCACAACTTCAAACTTCTTAAGCTTTTCACTTGCCTTCTTGATAGGAATAAGAATATGGTTATTGTCCATAGTTAAGCTATAGGATTTATCTAAAAGGCCTAATTCAATTAGCTTCTTTCTGACTTTTTCAGCTTCTTTTTTGAGGACTTTAACGGCTTTCATGTAAATAAGAAAAACTATGTTCATTAAAAAGCTTTAGGGTAGAAAAGAAAAAGAAATGGCCTGAAAAAGGGTGAGTTAAACAGGCCTTCTTTTTTTATCAAAAGAGGTTAAACGAGGTGGTGAATTATGATCATCCTCTTTTTGGGGAGTGTGTTTTCCTTTATCAGGATATATAGTATAGTAGCAGATGCGTTTATAAATGATTAGAATACTTTATCTGTACATGCCCTACATAACATTTATAAGCCAAACTATCTCTCAGTAGTTAAACAAACTCAAGAATAAAGAAAATCTCCGCAAAATATATAAAGATGACCTAAAGTTGAAACAATATGAATTCGTTGATGAGCCCAATGTGGTTTGTTGCAACTGACTCTGTTCTTCAGGGGGTGTTTGCTCTTATTACATTAGTACTAGCCCTATTGGCATACAAAGTCTATAATTTCACTGAAAAGCAGAGATATTACTATCTCAGTATAGGGTTCTTCACACTATCAGCGGCATTCTTTGTCACAGCTATAAGCATATTCATCATAGTTACACATGCAAGTAACTTATTCTACCAGATGTTACTGAAGTTTGACTTCGTTTACTTAGGCCATATTTTCCTTACGCTATTTGGATATCTAGGTATTCTATTAGTTGCTATGAGAGTAAGAAGTAAAAGAATAATCATGCTTCTTGTTTCATTGCTTATGGTATTCTTATTATTCTCATATCAGAATTACTTGAAGTTTCATATTGTGGCATTTGTTCTATTGTTCTTTATAGCGTTACAGTTCTACTTGAATTTGGATAAAACCAGAAATTTTAATACTGGACTAATCTTTACTTCATTTTATGTTATGCTTTGCGCAGAAGCATTTTTTCTTGTAGCCATATACTTCCCATCGTTCTACGTTGTTGCAAGACTTTTCCAACTTTGGGGATTTACGTTTTTAGCATATATGTTTGTGAGGGTATTAAGACATGGGTGAAAGAAGAGATCGGATGGATATCATTGGAGATATATTGAAGGCAATCCAAGATAAAGGAGGAATAATCAAGCCAACCCACTTACTCTATAAGTCTAATCTATCACACGAAGGCATGAAACGTTACATAGGTGAACTCATGGAGAAAGAAATGATTATGGAGGATGCAGATAAAAAAAAGAATAAGATGTTCTCTATCACTGACAAAGGTTTAAAATTTCTTCAAGATTATAGACAAGTTAAAGAATTCCAGAAGAGTTTTGGTTTCTAATTATTCACATCCATTTCCCCAACCCAACCTGCCCCTTATCCCTTGTTCTTAGTTTTGCTAAAGTATTATCAACCCTTTCTTCAGAAAAATCATGCTTACCTACTAAAATTTTTTTGATCCTTTCTTCATCAGGTTCCTTCCATTCTAAGACATAATCTCTATCTACAGGCATATTCTTAAAAACACCTATAATCTCTTTCCAATCAAACTCTACATCTTCGAATATCTCTTCAAATCTTTTGTCAGTCTGAACTAGAGTTAAAGCCTTTTTTGGCCCTATACCCTTAACACCACCAGGGTTAAAGTCAGTCCCAACCAACATAGCCAAAGCTGTCAATTGATCTATCTCTATAGCAAGCTTATTCAACACATCTTTTAATTCTATCAATTGAGGATAAACCATGGCAGTCTGTCCAGAAGGTAATCTCCTTTTCTGTGACAAAGTCAAGTTCGTCAACATTCTAGGGGCCCTAAACAATAAACAATCATAATCACTGGAAGCCACAGCCCATACATCTTTATTCCTACACATCAAAGCAGCCTGTACTTCAGCTTCTGAAGGTGCTTGCACTACTGGTAAACCCATAGCAGATATCAATTCTTTTGCCTCATCAATCATTCCCATACTTAGTTTTGATACTTGCCTAGAATATTTAAGCATCTGCTCCTCTTCACCTTCCTCGACAGCTTTTTCATACTTCTTTTGCGCTTCCTCTTTTCTTTGTTTCCTCTTTGCAAGCTCTAAATGTTTCAGTTCTGGCGGCTTTCCGTCAAAAACTACACAAAGTTTTAACCCCTTTGCCATAAGATTAGAAAACCTAGAGAATATCCCTACCAAATGAGACGTGACATTCCCCTTAGAGTCCATTAAAGGAGTCCCATCCCTTTGCCTTATTGAAGAGACAAATTGATAGAGAGCATTGGAAGCATCTATCGCTATCTTCTTCCCCTTCAACTGTTCCCAAGTTACTTCATCCTTAGGAACTAATTCTGAAAGTTTTACGCCCATAACTCAAGATAAAGAACTCATCTCTTTATAAGAATTTATATTGAAAAAAATAATAAAAAAAAGATTATTTTCTTGTGACCAAGAATACAACCAACAAGATTATCAATAATAGAACTACTAAAGCAGCTACTAAAATAACTATCTTATTTTTATAGAATGGCTTTTTCCCTGGCTTCTTCTCAACAACAGGAGCTTTCTCTACTTTCTTTTCCTCAACCTTTTTCTCTACTTTTTTCTCTTCAACCTTCTTATCAGACAGCTTAGGCATAGGAGTACTCGACTTGTTTATCTTAAAGGTTCCTTCATAGTTAAGTATAGAGATAAGAGTCACAGCTATATCAGCAGTTTCATCATTTGTAAAGTCAAAGTACCTGCTTTCTCCAATCTTAAGTGTAGTGGATTGTAGGCTAGAGTCAATAGTGAAAGTCGCTGCCTTTGTAGTCACGTCACTTACTTTAAAGGTATGATTCACCTTATCTATATTGAACAATTCAGAATCCCCAATACCCAACCTTAAGATTATGTCTCCTCCTGCTGAGATTCTTGCCCCTAATGTCGCTGTATCTCCTCCAGAGGAACCACTGCTAGATGAACTAGTCGTAGTTGTTGGGGAAGAAGGTAAACCTCCAGCCCAAACCGAGAAGTGACAAGGTATTTCCCATAGGCAATAGTCCGTTCCGGTCTCATTTAAGGTAGCATCTGCTGTCCTATCAACACAGTTTTCAAAGTTGTCATCACAGTGGTAAAGTATATCACAAGTTCCAGTACCTGGAATCTGCATCATACAAGACCGAGGATTAAACTTCTCTACAAGCTTATCAGATACATTCTTACTGAACCCACCATAACCTATATTAGCTCCGCCACTACCACTTGTTGTACCTGATTTCATCCCACTAGCACCACTGAGGTCCCTCATCCCTGGATTGTGCGCTAAAGTTCTTGTGATCCTTGCATTCAACAAGTATATCGAAGCATTAGATATATTGTCAGTGAACTTCATGTTAACTGTCCTGGCTTGCGTATAGTTCAACTGTACTCCTGCTCCAGCACCACATTGCCTATGCAATGCCACCTCATAGACACCATCAGTATCAGTGTCGATATCCAATAGCCAATTCAAAGGTAAGTCCATATTGAATATGAAATCACACTTCTTACAGTCTTCCACAGAAGGCGATGTTGTGAAGTTCGCACATGCACTTGTACCACAGTTGTTTGAACTATCACAATAACTTAACTTATAGTAGTAAGTCGTATTTGCAGTTAATGAGTCATTCAATGCAGTGACTCCACTGTCGTTATACACATCAATTGCATGCCACTTTTTGTAGTCTTCTAAAGTCGCGTCAGTTAATCCAATATCCAAAATTGACCGATTTGTACCTGAACACAAGCTGTTGTTGTAATAAAAATACAACGAACCGTTTGCAGGTTCATCAGTATCAAAAGTTACTAAGGCGGAATCAGGATACTTCTCAACAAGGAAGTACTTCAATCTTGGCGCAACATAATCAACATATCCTACTGATTCTACACCCAAGGCGTTTGCAACACAGTAAGGATGACCTTTACATTCCAAGTCCCAGCAGTCAACCAACCCATCTCCATCTTCATCTATGCCATTTCCAAAACAATCTTCGAAAGGTATATAACCCTTGCCTATGATATCTGCACAGTCCGGATCATTAATAGGCGACAAACCATCACCATCACAGTCTATGTTTGGATCCGCGGTTGACCAACAACACTCGGACACGAAATCTATAGTACCTTGAGCATAGTACAGAGGTCCAAGCTCATCTGAAGGACTCGACATGTTTGATGAAGCATTTGCAGTTGCTACATGGAACCTTAAATCTGCTGAAGAGTTGAACAAACCATCATATTCGCTGAAGTCATCTTTGCTCAAAGCAATCATTCCGCCTTGAAGTTCATTGCACATTTTCTCTTTCCAGCTACTCAGCTTTATGTCAGCAGGCTTCCATTCACCACTCACGCACCTAGAAATAGATTTAGTTTCCGAGATTTGTCCATTGTTATAAGTCGCTAGATATTTCACAAACACATCCCAACCAACATCCAAAGCATCATTATATAACGCACATCCACCAGTTGAACTGCCATCTGAATCAATGTACCAATAAAATGATGTATTTTCTTGGCCATCTCCTACCCCGTTAAATGTTTTTATACCATTGCACATTGCTGCATCTTTAATATTGGTAACACCTATGCCTAATCCGAAGATATCCCAATCATCTTTTACTCCTGCTCCACATATGTCCACAAAACCTTGCATCCCAGTTTCCGGACAAGAATCATGTCCAAGCATCACTGGTGGACTCTTCATGTCCAGCTTTCCAAACATAGCCGAATCACCAGCAGGATTACACCAACCAGTTCTCCACAATCCTCCTTCAGTTGAACAATCTGTAGATGTCTCAACATTAAATATTGATGGTTCACATGAGTTCCAACTGCTCCAGTTACATCCTGGCTCAGCATCGCAAAGTGACTGATTGTTTGACAATGTAGCATTCCAAAAGCAACGCATGACTTTCATATCACACCAATTGTTTCCAGCCCAAGAACAATTACCATCTGCTACACAATCTGTTTCATTCCAACTGTATTGCATACAATCTACCTTCATGTTCATGTCACAGAAAGGCACTGGCTCTTGCATCCATGAGCATTGTGTCTGGTTATCACACTGTGTCTCATTTGAATCATAAGCCCAACAATTAAACATTTCATTTCCCATCCCGTTACCCGTTCCAAAACCTAAAGGATTACAAAATCCATTCCTAGACTCACATAATGGGTCAGAAGAACAATCAGCACCCATAGTAAAACAAGGAGCTTCACATCTTCCCCCCATCCCACTTCCCCCACCATACATATCAATCATCCATGAGCAATTGTTTTCTTCACAGAGCGTCTGGTTCTGGCTGAAACTAAAATTGCTCCAACATTCCTGATACTTATGTCCACAGAATCCAGGATTTGCTCCACAGCTGCTTGGATTATTAGAACAGTATTGGTCTATAACCCATAAACAATTAGAATCATTGTTGCAAGTAGAAGTATTAGAATAACCATTGCAACTCTGCCAAACAGTCTCATTCATATCACACATCATACCACCCATATTCTGCTGCCATTGACAAGTATCGTTCAGGGTGTTACAAGCAGATTCATCCCCGTCATTCATCCAACACCTAGCACTCGGCATTTCACACCAACTTCCAAATGAATCATTCATCCAAAAACAATTATTCGCAGTACACGTATCATTACTCTTGTACTGGAAACAGTCTTGCATATTTGAACTACCACATGAAGTGCTTGTAAAACAGGCACTGTCATCACAATCCGTGTTCCCGTCATTATCATCGTCTATTCCGTTAAAACATATCTCTGCAGTTCCAGAACCTGCTGACTGCTGCGAACATACTGCATAAGTGGAATCCCAAAGACAAGCATTGTTTCCACCTCTGCCTTTCTCTATACAAGACACCTGGTCCTTACATTCTGTACAATCATCAAAACAAGTTTTCGTACCTTTAGTGCTACAAAAACCGGTAGTAGGATCTAACGGATCTGCATTCCATTCACACAAAGCTTCAGTACATTTTGTCTGTACCTGACCAGAATTATAGCTATTACAAGCATCACAATTAGTTGATGAGCACTTCCCTTGACTACCTTTCTGGAATGCAGCCTTAGGCTTACATAAACCCAAGCCATTAGAAGCTGAACTATCTGAAGTCCACTCGCAAAATCCTAATTCTGAAGCCTCACAAACACTCCTTGCCGCATCTTCAGTTGCATGATCGGAACCGTCTGACTTGTACTCACAGTCATAGCAAGCACTATCACAATTTCCTCCTACTGAACCCGCACTACTTATACACCTTCCAACTGAAATTGATATACTAGACTGAACCCCTGAGCCACAATAGCTTTCAGTATACCATACTCCTCCAGCAGATTCACATACTTTTTTATTATTAATTGTATCCAAATCACCTTCGTCACCTTTCTTAAAGAAATTAGCTGAATTGAACTCACACCTACTACTGGAACTGTCCCAAGCACAAGGCATAAACCAAGGATAATTTGCAATCTGATCACATAATGTCTGAGAAGTATAAGCATTGTAATCTTCACAATAATAAGCTCCTTCAGGTGGGTCAGTCATACTATCCCAGCAATTTGTTGTTAATTTGTTCTGTGTACATACTCCACCCACCCACTGACAACAGAAAGGCATAAATGGTACAAGCCCACAAAAAGTTGAATCATTTAAATTAGCACATGTCAAACCATTAGCTAAAATTGTTGCATTACTTTGGCAGACTCCTCCTGTAAAATTACATCCTAAAGTCTGATTACACACGGTCGCATTTGTGTTAAACACCCAACACTCCGGAGCCCGGAAATTCCCACCAATAACTCCACCATCACTAGCACCAGCACCAGAAGGCTCACTACAAGTATCATCACTAGCGTTCCAAAAACAGTACATTGTATCAAAACATTTATTCTGGCCAGTTATATCAGCACACGTAGTAGATGATATGTTCTCATAACAAGAGTCATAAGATGCATCCCATAAGCAACTCATATTATAAGAATTGTTTTCACAATTAGAAGCATTTGACTGGGGTCCACCAAAACTCCAACAGTCAATTCTCTCACACCATCCAGTCATAGAAGATTTATCCTGCTGCCAAATACAATTCTTTCCGCTACTACCAACCTGACCTGTACAGTCAGCTGGGGAGTTGTAAGACCAACAATCATTCCTTTCACATCTTGGACTATTCCATGTACAGCCCAAAGAGGATGAAGCATTTCCACACCCAGATTCATTTCCATCATGGGCCCAACATGACTCTTCCTGGCAATAACTATAATCAGAATTCCAATTGCATAAAAGGGCATCAGTTGTATTTTCACATAAGGTCTGATTAGCAGTGTACTTGCTACTCCAACAACCTAACATTTCACAATTATTCCAATTAGAGTTCCAAGAACATTTTGAGTCCGTATTACATGTTTCAGAACTAGAATAACTCCAACAACCCTGATCGTAGCACGACCCCCACCAACAACCAGCAGTCTGTACACAGGCTGTAGCATTGTTGAACACATCCGTAGTCCTACATTGAGGACCCCCTTCACAAGAAGTGTTCTGCCATTGGCATTGAAGGCCATAATCTGTCGCCGCCCCTTGACAAGCACTTTCATTGGTACCATCAAATGTCCAACAGCTTATTTCACCGCACCACCCTGAAGACATGACTGATGACTGCCAATTGCACGATAGGCCATTATTCGCTAACGCATTGGTACAATTATCTTCTGTCCAAAAACTGTAACAACTTATCTGCTCACACCTTCCTTTCCCGTCCCAATCAAGGAACCATGTACAGTTTGACTCTCCTGTACAGTCAGATTCAGTGTTCTGATCCCAACATCCTGCATAAGCGGAAGCAACTAATAAGACTAACAATAAGAAATAGATTGTTATTTTTTTCATATTTGTATCACCCTTTTATTTTTATAAGTATAATATATGTATTACAAAATAGATTATAAGTTTTAAAAGGATTTAGACAAACTAAAGGCTTAATTGAAAAGAATGCTTAACAAAATATATATACGATAATACATATAGGTGTAAAGTGTAGGACAATAATATTTATAATTGATAAAGTAACATTGTTCGAGATAGGTGATTAATTTCTATGATTACAAAGACTGCATTCAAACACGGTTGGTGGTATCACTACAGAATCCATGACAGCAAAACTAGTCTTTTGACTAGTAATGGTTTAAGCCCCTTGAAAACATTTCTTTATGATATGATAGAGAACTGCCCCCATAATAACTTTGAATCCGGACCTAGAGGTTCTAGCTTAAAATTTAAAATTCCAAACATAGAACCAATCTCTATAAGGGGACATGAAGTGTCATTACTTGCAGAACAAGGCCTTGATATCAATGCAGATCGTTTCAAAAGCAATCACATGAAAGTCCAATCATTTATGTTAGAGAACGACCGTAATACTATCTCTATGGAAGTACCAATATGGCTTAATCATCATGAACTTGAAAGTTATAAGTCAATATTCCAAAGTGAGGAACCGTTGACAGGTCACATAGATCTTTTAAGAATTGAGGATGAAAGGGTTTGGATATGGGACTATAAGCCTAATGCACATAAAGAAAAGTACGCCTCAACACAGATATACTTTTATGCATTGATGTTGAGCAACCGTTCTGGTATTTCTTTAGATAAGTTTCGTTGTGGCTATTTTGATAGTGATAACTCCTTCATCTTCAAACCGGAATTAAAGAACATCTCTGTGAACCAGAAGATCTCGAAATTCTTTAAAAAATAGAAAAAATTAAAGATAGCTTTGCACTATCCTAATTAAATCCTTAGGAGTTTCTATAAGATGGTCAAAATGTACCTGCCTACCAGACTCCTCAATCCCTTCTTTCAAGGCTTTTCCTTCATAACCATATAGGGCACCGACAGTTATCAAGGTCTCGGGCTCCCTTTTATTCATCCTTACTACACCAACTGAAGCTCTAAGATCATCCAAAGTATCAACAACATGGATAGTATGCCTCCCATCACAACCCAACCGGTCTAATGTTAATGCTACAGATATTTTTGAAGGTTTTTTTATAGAATCAGGCTTTCCAGCCCCATGATAAGTAGCTAATGTATCCTGTGTCACAAAAGTATCAAAGCAATGTAATAGTTCATTTGCTGATAGCTCTTCTTGAATAGGTTTCCATGAGTTTGTGGAGTTTATTGCAAATCTGATTCTCGAATTGTTGTTAGGGTCATTAGTAAGGTGTCCCATATCCCATAAATTCAAAACAGTCCCCCTCATCCCCGTATATAATCCTGCAGGATTTTTCTCCTTGAATTCATCGTATGCTGGCCAAACAGGATGTTGTCGATTATTCATGTCACAAGGCAACCCAAAAGCATCATATAGCCATTGAGGTCCGCCCCCAGCTAAGGCTTTATTATAATAGGCAAGAAATTCGTTGATGCTTGAGAAATCTTCTCCGGTTTCAGGATTTTCCAACTTTTTATCGTTTGTCTTGGCCCAATGCTGAAACCAGCCATATTGTCTCTTGGCCGTTGGAGACATAGTTCCATCCCAGTCAAAAATTATTCCTTGTAACATTGATGATACCCCCTTTACAGAAAGTGAAAAATTACCAAAGTATATAAAGATTTATGTGCTTATTTTCCAAAGCCAAACAATGTTTTCTGTTTAGTGTCAGATATGATATCATCAAACTTCTGTCCAAAAAAGCATAAGACCGAATCTGCTATAGGTTTTATTTGTTTTTTGATATAATGGTTATAGTCAACTTCGTGCTTCAAATTTTGTAAGGGCTCCGGTCCATCCTCCGTTATAAGATATTCTATCACATTGCTTTCCAAAAAATCCAGTTTTTTAGCGGCCTTGACATGCGGCGGCGTTGTTTTGGTATACTCATCTAATTTTTTCCTAATGGACTTCCTATAAATCAATAACTTATCTAATTTCCCTTTTTTCAAATCATCTACAAACTTTCGAGTAAAGTTCGCAATCTCTTTATTATGAAAAATTCTATCCAAAATCCCCAATTGATACTCTTTAGCTAACTCAGTCCAATCCTTACGAACAAACTCCAGCCCTGTAAAGTCTATTTTCTCTTTTCCATTTTTAACCAATAGCCCAGCATACCTTTTCTTCGCCCCAACCTCCTTCCCCCTCAACTTAGGCATTAAGAATTTGGTATAACATTTTTCATATTCTAGTTCCAAGAAAGATTTTCTTTTTAATTTCTTCTTAAAATAAGAATTATAGAACTTATTTATTGTTTCTTCTATTTCTTTCCCAACTTTCTCAGCCTCAACCAACAACTTCACTTTAGGCTCAAAAAATATCGAATCAGTATCGTTATATATAACATTATGCCCTTTCTCCTCAATCTTCTTAGAAGTCAATTTAATCAATTCTTGACCAGTATGTGTTATGGCATTAGCGACATCCAGATTGAAGAACCTACAGTTAGGACTAGCCATAGCTCCAAAGAAACTGTTCATAAGTATCTTGATGGCATACCTCGCCAATTCATTCTTCTTCTTCCTTGCTTTCTCCCTTGCCCCCCATAACTCCTGAATAATTGTAGGCAAAACACCTTCTTCATTCTTAAAGCAAGCACCATTGGCAGCCTTAATTAAGTCTTTACCTTTACATGATTTAACATAAGACGCAGGATCAATGTTAAACGTTCTAATGATGGAAGGATACAACGACTTAAAATCCATTACAATTATATTATCATATATCCCTGGTTCAGACTCTCGAACATACCCACCCATTATACCCACATCTTTCTTAAAGAACCTCCCAGTAGGAACAACCAATTTCCTTTTTTGAGATTCCCTTATGTACAATGAATCCAATGAAGCGATAGATGCACCAACCCTATCCAAAGGCATGCCTGTAAGCAATGATCTCTGTATTGATAAATTTAAAACATCCGTCTTCTCTATAATCTCAAGCACAAGTTCCGCATCCAATAAGTTATAGTCAACAAGCTTTTGCTGATTCTTCTTGAACATATCTTTAATCTCTTTTCCCTTTGACTTAAACTGTATCAATTTTTTCTTTCCTAAATACTTTTCAGCAACAGAATCAAGCTTATAGTCATTCAGGTTTATGAAAGAAGTTTTAAGTAAGTCAATCCCATCCAACACCACTCTCCCCGGAAAATCTGCCTTAGAAGCCCTAAAAAAACTCTCCTCAAACCTCAGCTTACACTTAGAATTATCTCTCCCAAGGTTCAATTGCAACCCATACTCTTTAGTTCTTTCCAATATCACCCTTAAGTCAAAATCAACAACACTCCAGCCAGTTATAATATCAGGGTCAAGCTCTTGTACTAAGAATTCGAACTTATCTAACAATTCCTCCTCATCCCTTACAGTTATAGCATTCTTTAATTTTCTTTCTCCCCTTATGATTACCTTCCTGAAATCCTCACAGACTATAGCTATTGAAAATATTTCATCAGCATTTTCAGAAGTTTCGATATCTATCGACATTACCTTTAAGTTTTTTGGGGCATACTCAAAGGACTTAAGTTCAGGATCCTTATACACTCTATCAATCGTGCCTTCAGCATCATGTTCGCCTTTAATCTCCACACTGCCCTTTAAACCCATATCCATCATAAATCTATACTCGAACCTTATGTCTGCCTCATAGCACACTATACCTTCCTTTTCTAACACTTTCCTTAGCTTTGGAACATCTCTAGGTGTGTCTAACACAACTTTCATTAATTTATGCCCTTTGAAATTCTTTAGATCAGACCTTTCATATTCAAAATCAGCAACTTTAAGTGCTTTTTTGAGGAAAGATTCCTTGATATGGAAATAGGGTTTGTAATGATTTATAGTAACAAAGCTCTCACCATTCTCCAACCTTCCAAATAGGAAGACGTATGCTTTGTCATTCACGATTCTATAAGTGGAATATATTATGAAGCCTTTCATTACTTCTAGCCTAATTATAAGAAGTTTATAAATTCTGTGTCCACCGGCTCTGTAGAAAGTTAAAGTGATTGATGAGAGTATATCTCTCATTAGGTTGTAT
>CAZUKZ010000018.1:0-22879 GCA_964621125.1 Candidatus Woesearchaeota archaeon | reverse complement strand
CTTCATTATCATCAAAAACTTCTTTTATCCTATATTTTCCATAAAGATCTTTTAGTTCCGCAACAAAGTTTTTGGGAGATCTCAATCTTGCTCTACATCTCCATAAAGCATGTTGCCAGATACAAAATGTGCATTTTCCCGGACCATAGCTTCCACCACCACACCCTCGACCGGAAAGAATATACATGCTTGGTTTTCTAAGATAAGCTTCCCCATAGTTTGACCATTTTGTAAGATCTCTATCAATAAAAGGCAAACTATCTAAATCCTTAATGTCTGGAATAAAACCATTATTAATGATTTCCTTTTCCCTTTTATACCATATTCCTTGACTGAATGGTTTCCTATTTTGTAATTCGTCTGCTAAATTTAAAATACCTTTATCGTAATCTCCCCCAACTAAAATAAAATCAACCTGAGAATTTTCAAAAGATTCCTTTGGTTCCAATGAGACATGATCCCCACAAAGAACTATATTTACTTTCATATTCTCTTTAAGATCATCAATATATTTCCAGAACCTTTTTACTACTGGGGCTTTTGTTTCAAATAATATCAGTTCAGGATTAAAATCATGTAATATTTTTTCATATTGCTTTTGGGTTAGTCTCTCATTAATTGCATCCAGAAATAAAACATCATGTCCAGCGTTTTTTAACATTGTAGCTGCTGAGCCCATAACCAAAGGGAAAATTCTAATTTCTTCGGAATTAGTGAATCTAAACTGCCTATTTTGGCTCAATAAAGGGAATTGGCCACCTTTTGTTAATACTGGATAAACTAAAGCTACTCGCATTTTAATTAATTAACTCCTATTAATTTGATTTTTTCAATTTGGATTTTTATTATTTTTCTTTTCTTAGCTTTAAAAAGACCCCTAAAGACTCCAAGACCATATGAGATGTGTAAAAGAGGAAATAATAGCAGTACAACAAAAAAAGGTTTAATACTTTTTGTTCTCAAACATATCTCAGCTGAAGAGATTATGTTGATTATTATATATAAAATTAGTGGAACAACATACCAGATCTCGTTTATAAATATAAGGCTTAAAAGATAAATTACAAAGAAGGAAGGTATAAAAAATAAAATAGAGGCAGATTTTGAAGATATCTTAAAATGCTGCATCCTTGCTTTTCCGTAAGTGAAAATCTGTTTAATAAATTTACCTATAGTCTTCCTCCTACTTCTAAAAATCGGGAGTTGAGGATCATAAATCATTTTTATTCCGTGAAACTTTAACCTATTTAGCAATTCATTCTCTTCATTAGGGTATAATCTTTCATCAAATCCTCCAAATGAATCTAATGCTTTTTTCTTAATGCTCAAATTACATAATATCAATTCTTTTTCTGTAGCATATCGTAATTTGCCAACTGCCCTAAATCTTGCTTGCATTTTTTGTGTAGCAAAATAAGAACCAAGCACGTAACCAAAACATTTTTGGATAAAAGTATCAGTTGATAAGGTCAAAGCAGGACCTCCTACTATATCAAATTTCTTATGAAGACTTAACATATGTTTTAAATAATCTGGTCGAACAAACGAATCATTATCTAAAAATAGAATTATACTTCCTGTTGACTTTTTAATGCCTTCATTCCTTTGTTTTGAAGGGTTAAAACCTGTGATTACAAATATCTCTACTTTATTCTTAGGATAATCTACATTTTTAAGGTGTTTAAGAACACCTTTGACACTCTCATTAGGTAAAGTAGGGATTATAACAGAAATTTTTAAAAAATTATGTCTTACCATATTTAAGCCTCAATTTAACTATTGTCAAGCCAAATTTCATCATTTCTTCTTTAGTGAGCTTAGTTTCTCCTTTCGTTCGATCAACAAAAACTAAAGGTATTTCTTTTACTTTAGCCCCAGATTTGACACAAAAGTAAAGTAATTCTTCAAGGAAAGCATATCCTTGGCTACGTATGGCATTTAGCCTTACCTTATCAAAGATTTCTTTTTTGTAACATCTGAAGCCAGAAGAAATATCTTTTATCCTTAAACCTAAAATCTGACTTGCAAGAAGATTTGCACCTGAACTTATAATCTTTCTATGCCATGGCCAATTAGTAAAACCTCCCCCCTTGATATATCGGCTTCCGATAATCAGATCATATTTATCAGTTAAATCAAGCATCCTATGAATTAGATTCGGATCATGAGACATATCTGCATCCATATTAAAGACAAAATCCGCTTTAAGTTTTTTTATTGCATAATTCATTCCAGCTATATAAGCAGCCCCCAGACCTTGTTTTTTCTCTCTAAAGAGTAAAACTATATTTTGATGCTGCTTTGCATATTTTTCAACAACTTCCCAGGTTTTGTCTGGACTATTATCATCCACTACAAGAATACTCATATCAAAATCCTTTATTGATTTAAAAGTAACTAATAGCTTATCCAAGATGAGACTTATATTCTTTCTCTCATTGTAAGTAGGAAGAATAATACATGCTCTTAATTTTTTCATTTTCTTCGCCATAAATAATCGTATCCTTTAAAAGTTTATAGATTCTATTTCTTCACTTTGATTACATTCTTATCTGGTAGAGTTGTCCCATAATATTCTTTTGGTATTATTAAGTTATCAGGATAGGATATAGTCCAAATCTTTAATGGACCAATTAGCCTTCCGTTATATACTGCTAAAGGCATTCTTGATTCATCTGTATACGCTAATTTGAAGTATTTTGATTTTGTATTCATAAGGAAAAGCTTGCTAAATAAACTATCTTTTACATCCCTTGACAAATAGAGGGCTGCTCCCATCATATTTGATATCTTGCCATTAGTTATCGTAGGGATAATTCTCAAACATCCAGGAAGTCCTTTCTTGTCAAATGTAGTTTTATCACCATTGAAATAAGTACACTCCAAAGGAACCCTATACTGTTGTCCGTTATAGAATAGTACCGCATCTGGCTGGAACATTTTTAAGCCATCGACAGTTTTATTCCCATCTTTAATCTTTACTTTAGTTACGGGCAAGAAAAAACCACCTATGGCTGCAGAGCCAGCTGGGAAAAGTTTATCTTGGTAAATGAAATCATCATCAAGAGGTGTCCCGCCTGTATACAAATATATAGTTTTATTTCGTGTTTCCTGTACCCTTTAAGTGTCAAGTTTATATGTAGGGTTCCATGAATAACGGTCATAATCTGCATCTGCACCAATAGAAGAATAAGCAGGATATTTTCCAACCTCATCAACAATCATAAGGAGATGGGTAGCATTATTGGCCTTTAAGAGTTCTAATGCATCAGTTTCATTAGGTGTTGTAAGAACATGCCTACCTATAAAATGGTTTATAGCCCCCCGTGCGTTTCCTCCATCACTTAATGTTGCCCTCTCACCACCAGTCTGTACCCAATACCCATAGTCCCACCAATGGGCAAAAACAGCATCTTTAGGAGTATTATCTCTTACCCATTTCATCCCTTGCTGCCACTGTTGATTATAGCTTGGACCAGTGTATTTACCTTGATTTAAAACTGTATTGGAAAAACCCAGGAAGAGATTACCAAAGAGAAGGATTATTAACACTATAGCTCCAATTTTATAAATATTTTGTTTAAGATTAAAACTCTTTTCAAAGAGCTTTAGTATAAGGAAAGCAATCATAATTGATGTAATCGGAGAGAAAACAAACAGAAGCCTAATAGCAGTCCTTGCAGCAAGAACCATGATAATAAACCATATAAATATGAAAAAATACCCTTGATCAATACGCCTAATTTTCTGAAAGATTTCTTTATCTTTGTAATAACTCTTAATATACGACCAGCCCATAATTCCAAAAAAGCCAACCCACGATCCAACAAAAGCCAAAATTGATATTGTAGAGTTTCCATCAAATACAGATGTAGAAGAATATCTGCTTAAAACAAACAAAAGTATAAAAACCCCATATACACATGTTAAGTGCAGAACCTTCTTTCCAATTGGTTTCACCATCTCATAAAAAAGTAATATGGAGGCGCCTAATACTAACCATAAGTACTCCCAACCAAACTGGCCTGCCCAATCGGTGAAATACGGCTGCCGTGATTCAGCAACAGTAAGAATCCATCTTGATTCACTAACTGGCTTTGCTATTGTAACAAATATATCTGAAAAAAGATTATAAATGAAAGATCCTTCTTTAACCAAAAGAATCCCCAATAATCCTAAACCCATAGCAATCAAAATACTAGCAAAACCTAATGGTAGTTTATTTTTAACTTTATTTTTAACTTTTATGATATCATACTGAAAGAACAATAAATTAATTAAACCTGCAAAAAAGGCAAGAATCATTATAGAAGAAGTTGTTGAAAATATAAATGATAATAAGGAAAATTTAGATGAATAGCCTACAATTGTGATAATCATCATTGGAATCATCCAAAATGCATAAATAAAGAAATCAACCTTTCTAAATTTATTGAAGAATATGGCTAAGAAAGCATAAATTCCCATACCCAAAAACATAAACTGGACACCCCCCCAAACCAATCCCAAAAACCCAGTACATATTCCTGCTAGTAATCCAAAAACAACATTTTGCCATAGTTGTTTATCTTTTGTTGCCTTAAAGTAAAAGAATAAGGCTGCAAATAGAAAAACCATAGCTAAAGATTCTTTGTCTGAGAATCCAGCCATTGTCCTATAAAGATAAGTTGGGAGAACTGTAAGGAAAGCAGAAGCAATAAGTCCGACTTTCCAATTAAAGATTTTGCGAACAAACAAGAAAAAGAATACTAGTCCTATTACGAAAGCAATGGCAGGGTAAAGAACATGAACTTTTTCTAAAGTGAAAGAGGATGAAAAAAAATCTAAAAATTTATGTAAATATACTATAAAATAGGTCAAAACTCTAAACTCTGACAAACTACTAAATCCAAGAGGATAGTATCTCATAATATCAGTAGCCATAAGTTGCCCGTGTTCTAGTAGATATCTTGCATATCTTAAGAAGGCATAAGGATCTAGGGCTAAAGGAATGAATTTCCCAGTCGTAACATCCTTAAGCAATCCTAAATTCTGTGTACGAATAAAATATCCAAAGTAAGCAATACCTGCCAGAATAAGCCAGATTATATATCTTTGCTTGTCTTTCAAAGAATAAATCTTCTTAAGAAGATCATCTCTCCTCTTTTCGAGCTCGTCCATCAGCTTAATTTAATTTATACTAGGTTTAAATAGTTTATGGTTCTTATTAATGTAGCCCTGGTCTTTTTAAAGGAAAACTTATAAATAAATCTAACTCTATAAAACAATAGTTATGAGAATAAAATCCATCTACTTAATTTTCCTATCTGTCTTATTGATAGATTCAGGACAACTCATCTTAAAATACGCTATACGGCAGATTGGAGAATTATCATTTCAGCTTGATGCTATTATAACCACATTTTTCATATTGTTTACTACACCTTTAGTACTATTGGCATTATTCATGTTTGCTGCAAGTTCCATAACTTGGTTTATTGCTATTTCAAAAGCTGATTTAAGTTTTGCATATCCTTTGTTAGGAATGGGTTATGCAATTGTTGCCATACTTTCATGGCTTCTTTTTAATGATAACATGACTTCAATAAGGGTAATTGGCTTAGTTTTTGTGTTTACTGGAGTTTTTATGATGTCAAGGAGTGAGAAAAATGTTAATCTTTAAATTACTCCTATTTGTTGTGTTTGTACTTACAGCAGTTGCTCATCTTTCTTTAAAAAAGGGTATGATTGGTAAGGCTTCATATTTTAAGCAAGGTAATGTCATTAAAGGGCTTATTAAAATTATTAAGAATAAGTATATGATTCTTGGCATATCACTTTTTGGCCTTGTTAATTTACTTTGGCTTGTTGTTGTATCTCGAGTAGAACTGAGTTATGCGTATCCTCTTTTTAGTTTGAATTTTGTCCTTGTTGCCATATTTTCAAAGATACTTTTTAAGGAACATGTATCAAAATTAAGGTGGCTTAGTATAGCTATAATAATCATAGGAGTTATCCTCATTACTTCAAGCTAAGCAAAAGCTATTTAAATATTCTCAGGTACGATATATATTAATATGGTTCTAGAATCATTAGTTTCACCATTCGCTGCTGAAAAAAAACCATGGCATATGTTGATATATGGCTTTGTTTATTCCTCTGTTGCCATAATCCTTAGCCTCTTAGTCTTTAAGGACCAATCAAGCATGCTTATGGTATTTTTGACTGTGTTGGCTTGTGTGCCACTGATATATTCTACAATTAAATACGAAGAGAAGATGGACGAGGAATCAAAAGAGCAAGGAATTTCTCTTATGAAAGGCCATTGGAGAGCTTTATCTTTCTTCATGTACCTCTTTTTGGGTTTTATCATTTCGTATTCCTTATGGTTTATTTTGTTGCCTACGTCTTTAGTGCAGACATTATTCTCTACACAGATATCAACAATAGGAATGATCAATAGCAAGGTAACAGGGCATGTGACAAGTCTAACATTCCTCTCAGAGATAATATCAAACAATATGAGGGTGCTTCTTTTTTGTGTCTTTTTCTCTTTCTTTTATGGTGCAGGTGCCATATTTATCCTGACGTGGAACGCTTCAGTAATTTCTGCAGCAGTAGGGACTTTTTTCAGGAATAACATAGCAAAGTATGCTTCAGCTGTAGGTGTAACAAAAGTAACTGGATACTTCCACATAATGTCTTTAGGAATATTAAGGTACATGACCCATGGTTTTTTTGAAATACTAGCATATTTTATTGGGGGATTGGCTGGTGGATTGATTTCTGTCGCAATAGTAAATCATAACATGAAAGACCCTAAGTTCAAAAAAGTCATGTTAGATGCGTTGAACCTTTTAATTCTAGCAATAATCATAGTTATTGTGGCTGGGTTGATTGAGGTTTTTATAACACCTAGACTTTTTTTATAATTTAATGAATTCTAATTGTTCCATGACAAAAATTAGAGTAAAAGTATAAAAATTACTAAAGAAATCCATAATAGGATTGCCCCACAAATTCCTCTGTCTTTGAATATTATCTCTACTTCACTGCCTACATTATTTTTATGTACTAATAAAATATACTTAAAAAGTGAATAAATAATAAGAGGGAGTGTAAGCATCATATAACTATTCGCATTTTGAAAAGTATAGAGTGAATATGCTGTAATTAAGATTCCAGCTGTTATATTCATCATTTGGTCAAGAGACTCAACAGAATAAAATTCTAAACTCTTTCTGTGTTCTTTTGCTTTATTCCCTAAAGAAGAAAGTTCACTTCTCCTCTTTCCTAATGCAAGAAATATTGCCATGAGAAAGGCACAAATTATAAGCCAAGGTGAAATATCAAACAAGTTTATCGCAAATGCGCTTGCTCCAGCCCGGATTACAAAACCTAATGCTATTACAATAATATCAACCAAGGCAAATTGCTTGAGATACATGGAATAAATGAGTGTTAGCACAAAATACCCCGCCAATGATAGCATAAACTGTATGTTAAATACTGTAGATACAAGCATTGTTATCATTACCATAAATAAAGAAGCTATAAGCGCGAATTTTGGATTTAATCTCCCTGAAGCTATAGGCCTTTTACATTTTTTAGGATGATTTCTATCCTTTTTCATATCAAGGACATCATTAATTAGATATTGGCTTCCTGACATAGCACAAAAAAGAACGAATGCGAGGATGGCTTTAGGCCAAAGATTCAAATTTAAGAAATTAAAGGAGAATATAATTGCTATAAAAAGCATGGAATTCTTGTACCATTGTTGTGGCCGCATTGAGATAATGACTTCTTTTATCATGGATATTCCCCTTTGAAAAACGACAATCTACTAAGATTATTTAAATTTTCTGAAAAATCTATTGGATTTTGACTCTATAAGCCTTGCAACTTTCAATCCAGATTCTAAAGCAGTATTCATATTTCTTATTTTAGGGTAGGTTACAGATATGCCTGCATAATAAAGCCCATCAACTGGACCTTGCATACTTGGCATGAATTTAGGATAGTCTTTTTCATAAATAGGAGAAGCATATTTTTCTTTAAAGACTTTAAACCATTGTATCTTTATACGAGGAAAAATCGTTTTCATAACAGCAAAATATTGCTCGGCTATTGTTTTGTCATCTTTCCGAATGTCTTCTTCTGATCCACCATATCTTAAAGCCCAATTAACCTTTGTATCATAAGCATCAAAGAGTAATGAATGTTGCATTATCATTTGTACCTGTTCATTTAGTACATTTATCCAATAATGTTTGCTAAGAAATTTATCAGTACCAAATGCTACAGTTACACAAGGACAATATTTAATTTTAGACAATTTGCTGATGTGCTCTTTTGGTAAACCCTTCACAATTTTAACAAACTCGGGAAAAGGTATTGTATTAATAATTATATCGAATTTAAAATTACCTTTATCGGATTTTATAGTTTTTTTATCACAATCAATTTTTTTGATTTTAACATCTCGAATGATATTACCTTCATTATCCTCTATTTCTTCTTTTATGCTTTTTATAAGTAGTTCCAAACTTTTTGGAGGATAACTAAAAATTCCCAAAGCTTCCTTAGCCTTTAATCTATGGGCAAATTGTTTTGCTGATATTTTACTTAATGGTATATTAAACTTATTTCTCGCATAGAGTTGTTGGAAAAGTTTTATTGCTACTTCCTTTCCTGCATATTTAACCAACCATTTGTCTGCCCCTAATTTTTTATTTATTTTATCTGGATTTAAGAGGGTAAAGACATATAAGCCGAAAAGCCCATATCTAAGACGACCCCAAAAGGACAAATAAGAAAATTGGATCAAGCTTAGCGGGTTTGTAAAATCAAAGAGCTTATTCTTTACAAAAATAGCCATTTTGATTCTTTTCCAATGCATCCCTTTATCAAGGCCATATCTTTTCAGCATAGCTTGAGTAGTATAGTCATGGGAAAATACATGATGATAATGTAGAGGTATTTTTCTTTTTTTGTATTCAAAGGAACCAGCAAGTCCACCCAAATATTTGTGTTTTTCTAGGATAGTAACTTCATGTTTTTTTGATAGTTTCAGTCCTGCTGCTAATCCGCTCAGTCCACCACCAAGTATTGCTATTTTCATTTTCCTCTATCAAAAGCATAGTCCCTAGCTCTTTTGAGAAGGGATTTGAGATGAGTCCAAGACCTTATTTCAGTAATTAATCCAAAAATGATCTTTGGCCTAAAATAAAACTCTAAGAATGCCTTTCTTTGTAATTTTTTTAGCTCTTCACTTGCCATCCCCTTTGGGGGCAAAGGAGCCTTGGTGTAAAAGAGATTTCCCCAATTTATTTTTTTGATTCTTCCTGCTTCAATTAGCTTATTTGTAGCTTCTGTTCCAGGTAAAGGCAAAAAAGTACTAAAATGTGCCCTTTTTATATCTAATGACTTAGCAAAGCTTATTGTTCTTAAAATACTTTGTTTAGTTTCTGTAGGATATCCTACAATGAAAAATGCCATAATGTCAATCCCAAATTTATTTATGAGCTTAATTTTTTCCCTTATTGTTCGTATTTGCAATCTTTTTTTCATATCATCTAAGATTTTCTGTGAACCTGATTCAATCCCTAAAGTAATAGAATAACACCCACAATTTTTCAATGCTAACAACATTTCTTCATCAAGTGTATCAAGCCTTACACCATTAGGGAAAGTCATATAGAATTTCAGGTCTCTTTTTTTTACTTCATTACAAAAATTCATTACTCGGAGTTTTTCCTGTGTGAACGTATCGTCAATTATATGGATTTCCTTAACACCATATTTCTTTTGGAGATACTCTATTTCATCCACAACATCTTTTATACTTCTTTTTCGGATTTTTCTTCCCGTTACCACATGCCCTGCACAATAAGTACACAGAAATGGACATCCTCTTGATGTAAGGATGGGGGCTATAGGGAATCCTCTATATACCGCACCTTGTGGAGCCGTAGGATATGTTCTTGGGTCAATTAAATCCCAAGTGGGCCAACCAAGATTATCAAGATTATGTTCAAAGTAAGGATCATTCACATTGACTTTTCTATCATTCCAAATAAGTCCAGGGATAGTATTTAACTCATCTCCATTAAGTAGCATTTTCAAACTTTTTTCAGCTTCACCATGAAATGCAAAGTTAATTTCAGGAAAATCTTCAAAGATATCTCCTTTAACCCCTGAAACATGGGCTCCACCAAGTATTATCTTGGCATTAGAAATATTTTTTATAGTCTGAACATAATCCTTTACAACTGGAACATCACAAGAAAATACCTGGATCCCGATATAATCAGGATTATACTCATTGACTCTTTTCTTTAAGTCCTCTATTGTTAACCCATCTTTAATTCCATCAATAATCCTAACCTTATGCCTTTCTTCAATTAATGATTTTGCAAGGTAACCCAAACTTACAGGTGGTACAACATAATGTGTATCGCTGTTGGGGTATATAAGCAGAATTTTCATAGAGAAATAGATAAAAGGTTTTATTTAAATAATTTGTGATATATAGTCAATTTCTATTAGAGTTAAGGTTTCTTTTCATAGACACAAAGGTATTGATAACATTTGGTTGGTTGATAACCTTCTAAAGAACATTTTTTGTTTTTTAGACCAATAAAGGGTAATTTCTCTGGATAATATTGTTTCATATTGGCATGATAACTCACGCTCATCTCCAACAGTTTATGGTAACTTGCTTTAGGGGATTCCTTAAATTTTACTTTCCTGAGAGTATCATCTCCTTTTTTTCTTGCAATATACTCATCCAACCATATAAAATAAGGCTTATTGTCCCAAGTTGCAGCAGAGATTATAGAATCAAGGTCTTTATCAACAATAAAAGCGTCTCGTTGAAAATCTTTGTGTATGTCTTTGACATCCTGGAAGTATAGCTGTTCCGATCCAGTAAAGGCAGGGATGGATAAAATGGCTATCAATGGAATTGAAATAACGATAGCAATTTTTACTTGTTTCCTGGTAAACTGCTTCGCTAGATGATAGATAACTATTCCTGAAAGAGGAAATAAGTAATAAAGGACTTGGTTTGTATAGATGAAAAGAAAGAATAAAGTACTCACGGAAATAAAAACTAGTTCTTCTTTTAGACCTTTTTTATAAAGTTTATACAGTAAAAACTGTAGGGGAGAGAAAATAAGAAGCCCCTTTAGTATGTAAAGTAATCTGACTGTATACATTTTTGCACCAGGATATAAACCCAAGAATAAATTAAAATTTATTAGTAAGAATCTTAAGGTTGAAAAGTGTAAATAACCGAATAGGACATAATCTAAGATTAGTTTTACACTAAATCCTAATATGGCAAAAATCATATAATTCAAGAGTACCTTAAATTTCTTTTTATAAAAGAATACTATGAGGAAAAAAAATGATATGGGCCAAATAGCCTCAGTAGAAGCATTAGCCAAACCAAAAAAAATCCCTGAAGCAAGTAAATATTTTAAAGATTCTATCTTCTTATATTTTTGAAAATAAATGTATGCAAGAAAGAAAAAAGGAGCGCTTAATAATGCCGTATGTATGCTTCCTGTAAGTAACCATGTTAAAGGTGAAAAAAACCAGAGAAGAATAGTTTTGCTTGATTTAGTAAAACGCCAGAGCATTATTCCCATAATTGAGATAATTACTATGCTTAATAGTTGGAATGTTTTTAAAGAAGGATATATTTTTAGAAATAAAGCAGCTATAGCCGGATAAATTACGGAGTGAATCCAGTAGAAATTCATATTTTCTACCCCCATAATATATTTAGCCATAACAATATATTCATGGCTATCGTTTGTTCTAGAATCTACACTGAACAAGACAAATATTATCATAGCAACAATAATACAGACTGCAAAAACCAATAATGTATAATTTCTTTTGGTTCTCCTTGAAAATGGCATAAAATAGTGATTAAACAAAGATTTATAATATTTGTGAATTATACAAAAATCGTTAATAACCATAATTGATAGAGTATGATAGATTTTAAGCAAGACCATTAAACTTCTGAAAGATAACCTTTATAAACTACCCTTATTTTAGTAGGTTTATGAAATATATAGAAAGCTTTAAATTCATAAAGAGAGAGTTAGAAAGCAATGATAAAAAGCGTGAAGATCTTATACAGAAGGCAAGAGAGATAATAAAACTCTCAAAAATAGTGATCTATTCTGTCCACAGGCTTGAAATGAAGGAAGCTATTAGAAATGCAAAAATTATGAAAGCTAAAGTGAATAGATTACCTATTGGAAATTTTGATACTGAAATAGGTAAGGTTGCATTCCAAGAATATGTTGAAGCAGAATGTTTTTTGCAATTCAATATTAACCAAAAAATACCAACCCAAAAGGCTCTTGGCGTAAGTACGATTAATTACTTGCTTGGTTTATGTGACCTTAGTGGAGAATTAGTAAGAAACGCTGTTAATTCTGTAGTTAGGGGGGACGCTAAAAAGGCTTTAGAAATCAAGGAAGTTGTTGAAGAAATATATGGAGAATTCTTGAAGCTGAATTTAAGGAGTTCCGAATTGCGAAAGAAAGCTGATTCTATAAGGTGGAACCTTAGGAAACTCGAAGATTTATCACTAAACATCACGATACCCAACGCCTTAAATAGGTAAAGCTTATAAGACACTTTTTGTTTTCATTGCATTATGGCAATCATTGAATTACTGAAAATTATATTACTCTCGATCATTCCTATATCTGAACTTAGGGGCGCGATACCTTTAGCTTTCTATTTTTGGGGTAAAATGTCATGGCCTAAGATATTCTTCATCACAGTTACGTCTAATATACTTATAGGTTTAGTTGTTTTCTTGTCATTAAGATACCTTCTTGGTTACGTATTGAAGATTAGTTTATTAGAGAAGCTGTACAATCGTATCGTAATAAGGACAGAGACAAAAATGAAAACCCATTTTAAGCATTTCAAGACACTGGAAAAGTTGGGATTGGCCTTATTCATAGGCATCCCTTTACCTGGCTCCGGTGTATATACTGGGGCATTAATAGGCTCTCTTCTCAAGTTTGAATTGAAAGATTTCTTGAAAGCATGTATCGTTGGCACTGTGATGGCTGGTATCATCGTGACTGCCATAAGCTACTCTGGATCTTCTGCCCTAGGGTTTATTCTGAAAGCCCCTTGAAACCAAACCTTTTTATATGGTAAAATCTCATTAATAGACTATATACTTTTTAGAAGGAGGTGATTTAGAAAGTGACACTTTTGAATTCAACGGCAAAAGAATTGTTGAGTCCTTTACAGAACCTATGGAACAGTTTTGTTAAAGTGCTACCTGGCATACTGTATGCTCTAGTAGTTCTTATAATCGGTTATCTTATAGCAACCGCCATTGGTAGGTTAGTGAAGATTGTGCTGTCAAAACTTAGAGTAGATAAAGGGTTCCATAAGCTTAACCTTCCGGAGTCTATAGGGAAGATAAGGGTCTCATCTGTCTTAGGTGAGCTGACGAAGTGGTACATATTCATCATATTCATCCAATCAGCTGCATCTGCAGTGAAACTTGGTGCTTTGTCCTTGGTCTTGAACAAGTTTGTCCTATGGCTGCCTAATCTAATAATTGCGGTTCTTGCATTATTAGTTGGTCTTTTCATTGCGCATTACTTGAGCCATTTACTTGAAAGGGAAGCTGAAATGAAAGGCATGAAAATTGCCAGCAAGATATTGAACATAGTGATAATATTTCTGGCGTTTGTCATAGCTTTGGGGCAGATTGGAGTACAGGTTTCTATTCTTAAGGATACATTCTTGATTTTGCTTGGGTCTGTGGGTATAGGTTGTGCTTTGGCTATGGGATTGGCTTTTGGTCTTGGCTTAAAGGATGAAGCAAGAGGTCTATTCAGGAATCTTAGGAAGAAAATATGATTTTTCTTTTTTTCTTGTATTTTTTTGTGTTTATAATAGGTTGATTAGGTAATTGTTTTATTACGTCGTAAACTATATGATATCAACACGAAATCTTAATAAACTATCCTAATTTATCGTAGATTACAAAAAGAAAGAGATGATTCTAAATGATAGGTCTTACATACGAACAGATTATTTCAAGGATAAAGGAAGAAAAAGCCTTACCAGAATTTGAGATTGAGGATAAGATAAAGAAAAAGCTTGAACAGCTTTCTGACTTAATTTCAAAGGAAGGGGCAGCCCATATAGTCGCTAATGAACTAGGCGTTAAGCTTACCCCTGTAATGCAAAGCCGTAAGGTCAAGGTTAGTGAATTAATGCCCTCTATGCGAGGAATAGAGCTAGTTGTGAAAATTGTTAAGTTATACGAGGTCAGGGCTTTTAAAACTGAAAAACGTGAAGGTAAGGTTGCTTCTTTTCTTGCAGGTGATGATACTGGAATTGTAAGGGTTGTGATGTGGGATGAGAAGTTAATTGCTCTGATGGAAGAAAACAAGTTAAAGGAAGAAATGATTTTGAAGGTTACTAATGGCTATGTCAAGGAGAACTTGAATGGTTATAAGGAGTTTCATTTAGGAACGGGGTCAGAGATTCTTATCAATCCTGAAGGAGAAAGTATATCTGAAGTTAAATCATTGGCTCCTACTGCTACTAAAAGGCATATAAAGGACTTGAAAGAGTCTGAGACTGCCACACTGACTGGCACTGTTGTCCAAGTGTTTGAGCCTAGGTTCTATGACGCTTGTCCTGAATGCAACAAAAAGGTTCAGATAGAGGAAGGTAAGGCTATATGTGGGCAGCATGGTCCTGTTGAAAAGGTTACTGTGCCTATTGTGAACATATACTTTGATGATGCTACAGATAACATTAGAGTTACATTCTTCAGGGACCAAGCGGTAGCACTATTTGGTATGGATATGGGAAAAATTGCTGCGATGAAGGATAATCCACAATTGTTTGAAGATATTAAGCAGTCGCTTGCTGGAAAGCAACTGCAGATTACGGGCCGTGTTAATATGAACACAATGTTTGGTAAGCTCGAGTTCACTGCTACTTCTGTTGAGGAGGCAAACCCTAAAGAAATTGCTGCTGAATTAAAAACACAATGATGTTTAGGACACATTTTATGGTTGGTATCCTAGTAGGTTTGTTTCTTCTAGATTATTTGAAACCTGTATCTCCCATTGTTTTCATGGTTGGTTTTGTGGTTTCTGCAGTGTTGCCGGATATTGACTATCCTAAGAGTGTGGTTGGGAGAAAGGTGAGATCTGTATCTACTATTTTGAACTTCTTTTTTGGGCACCGTGGATTCTTACATACTATATACCCTTCTTTATTGTTGTTTTTTATTTTGGTTATATTTCAACAGCATACATTAGCTGTTGCAGTTGTTTTTGGTTATGCCTTACACCTTATGTTAGATGCCTTGACTATAGATGGTGTGAAATTCTTTTGGCCCTTTTGGAGGGCTCGTTTCAAGGGTTGGTTGAGGACGGGCGGTGTTATAGAGATAGTGATATTGATTGGCGTTTTAGTGGCTTTGGTTTTTAAGATTAAGTTTATGCTATTTTAATCATCTAAAACATCTTGATAAGATGTAGTGTTCCCGTATTTAAGTTTCAACTAAATATCCTTTTCTTTGCTTGCCATCAGGATTTCTTTTGAAACTTTCTTGAATATCTGTGACTAGTACCCCTACATTTGGTTCTTCTTAGAGTACATCTTCTAACCTTCCTAGTAAAAAAGTCATTTAATCAAAGATAATCTCCAACTAGTTTGTACAATTCATCTTTAAGACCTTTCTCTTGAGGTCTATTCTCACATAGTAACTCGCCAAAAGTCTTTATATATCTTAATAGCGGTTCTTCACCGTTTTCCAGAGGCCTCATATTGGCATAATGTTGGATAAGTTGTAAAGCTTTTTTATTGGGGACACCATTGAGATTTATCATTGATTTAGCTTCAAATAAAGCATCTTCCCCAGTTTCATATCTTGTATTTTCAAATGCTAGGTTTATAAAAGCAATTCTACCTTCAATATTCAGAAATTCATCCCATCTACATAATAGCATACCTGCTTTTACTAAATTTCTATTTTTATCGTCCATTAGATCTATTACCATTTTGTATTTTTCTCGTAAATATTAGTTCTAAACTAAAAAATTTACCCTATATAATATTTATGTATGATCCTTTAAAAATTCTCCGAGGCTGTCCGATAATTCATAAGAGTTATATTCTTTGACCTCTCTTTTTATAGAGAGGTGAAAAAACTATGACTTATATTCAATCTTATCCAAATCAGACGTACTTAATCCCACCTAAAATTACAGATTTATTTTCTAAAGATCATATTTGTTACCTTATTGAACAAATAGTTGGTGAAATGGATTTTTCAGAATTTGATATTAAATATTCTGGTGCTGGTCATCCTGCTTACCATCCCAGAATAAATCTTAAGTTATTAACTTTAGCTTATTTAGATGGAATAAGAAGTTCAAGAAAAATAGCTAAGAATGCTCAGGAAAATGTTGTTTACATTTATCTGGCTGAAAAAGTAAAACCTAATTTTAGAACAATAAGCGATTTTAGGAAAGATAATCCTGGTATTATTAGGAGTTTATTTAGGCAAATAACTAAGTTCGCTCAACAACAAGGCTTAATTGACTTAAGTCACCTAATTATTGATGGCACAAAGATTAAAGCAAATGCTTATGATGATCGAATTCTTGATAAAAGAACCTTGACTATTCTAGATAACTATATTGATAAAGTTATTGAAGAAGGAATCAAAACTGATGAGGAAGAAGACAAATTCTACGGTGATAGAAGTGTGTACCAGCTTCCTGAAGATTTGAACGATTCTGAGAAAAGAAGACCTAGTGTTAAGAAAATAGTCAAAGAAATTAATAAGTCAATTAGAGAAGGAAATACGAAACGAGTTCAGAAAATTAAATCTAAACTTCAGAAAATAGATAAAATCATGGATAAAAAAGATTTAAAGAAATATAGTCTTACTGATTCAGAATCAAGGTTCATGCGGAACAAAAAGGAAACACTTGCATTGAGTTATAATGCCCAACTTGTCGTCGATAAAAATGGTTTAGCTCTTTATGGCGATGTTGTACAGAGCAGTATTGACAAAAATGAACT
This sequence comes from Candidatus Woesearchaeota archaeon, assembly GCA_964621125.1. Classification (GTDB taxonomy): domain Archaea; phylum Nanobdellota; class Nanobdellia; order SCGC-AAA011-G17; family GW2011-AR17; genus CAZUKZ01. The sequence continues at coordinate 5,785 of CAZUKZ010000018.1, read as the reverse complement.
TTTACCAGCAATTAATGGTTTAGAACAAGACTTTGGGCAATTGCCCAAAGGAACAAAAGTTCTTGCGGATGCAGGTTATGAAAATTCAGATGCTGTTGAAGAATTAGATAAAAGGGGGTACGATTTGTTTGTTCCAGGCAAATATGGATCAAAGAGTAAATTTTACAAATCAAACTTTGATTATGATGAAGAAAAAGATATTTTTATTTGTCCAGAAAATAAACAATTAATCCGGCAAAATTGGAAATACTTTCATAAACGACTTAATAAAAAAATGTTAATTTACAAATGCTCAGATTGTACTACTTGTCCTCATCAAAAAGCTTGTTGTAAAACTGCAAAACATAGAGTTATTCATGCTTATCCACAAGAAAAACTTCTTCAACGTATTAAAAAGAAGTTGAAAACAACAGAGGGCAAAGAAATATACAGACTTAGAAAAGAGACGGTTGAAATCAGTTTTGGAGATATAAAACACAATAAGAATTTTCGTATGTTCTTACTTAGAGGTCTGGAAAAAGTAAAGATTGAATTTAACTTAGTATGTATAGCAAGAAACTTGGTGAAGATAAACAATCTTTTGAAAGGGAGAAGTATATTTTCTTATTAATTCTAATCTTTTTTGGACTAAAGTCCAAAATGGGACACTATTATCGGACAGCCTCGGTTGACTAATTTATTGAACTATTCACGGTTTTTTTGTTTAAAAATTTGGTAAATAATTCCATTTATTCGTTTACTCCTCCAAGTGTATTATAAACATGTGAATATTCCGCTGACTGCAAAAAGACCATTGGTTTTAGTGGTAAACTATTTACTAACTGAACTAACCCTTCTCTGTTTAGAAACAGCATTAAGGATCTTACAATCCTTATACTTCCCGCACCCATATATGTCCTTACCATACATAACAATGACATATACATTAGAATCATGTTCAACTTCTATATCTTCCCCACGCATCCAACCCCCCATTTGCTCTTTCCCAACATCCACAACATTCTTCTTAGGCCTTATCAATTGTGCACCCTCTATAGAAAGCCTGAACCCATCCTTCTCCTGCTTCCCAAAATACAGCCCAATATTATTAATTCTCACGGTTTTTTCATCAAACTCAGCAAACTTCTTGCTCAATACATAGACTTTATCTTTAGAACTCTTGAAAAACACATAATCTAACTTACCTTCCATCCCAAAGTTCTCTTTTAAGAACTTCAATATTGGCTTCACTTCCCGATTATTAAGGATTTTCAGGTGCTGCATAAGAATTAATTGATACTATTCATTTATAACACTTTTCAATTAAAGGTTCTAGCAACCCTCAAGGTAAGATATCCTTCAAACCCCATCCCATAATTAACAAGAGTATAAAAGACTTCTTCGTCTGACATTAGATTATAAAGGTCAAATCCAGCATCAATCAAAGTCTGCTTCCCTTCTTCAAACTTATCATCCAAACTCAAAGCCTCATATATGATGTCTGGGATATGTTGTTCACCTAATATAGAAAGTGTATCTAAAGCATGATACGTGAGGTATAACTCAAAATTAACACACAATTCTAGATATTCTACTTCTATTGGTAGTATAAATCCCATATAAAAATCATGTTCAGGATCCTCATCATTCAGGAACTCTTCAAGAAGCTCATGTCTATGTTCTACTTTTCTAAGCCTTTCCAAGGCTTTCTCACTTTCAGACCTAAAGTAGGTTCTAAGCTTATCTTCAAGCAATCCTCTTCCATTTTTCTCCACTTCCATCATAGCCATAGAAGCCATCTTAAGATACATACTGTTCTTATACGACTGAAGGAACACGAGAAAATCCCCCCACATCTCCTCAGGAATATTTCCTTCAGACTTCAATAGCCTTGACTCTACATCATTCTCAATTTCAGTCTTCCCAAGATACATCCACTCCCTAGATACACAGTCCCGCATCAACACATCTAGGTAAACCTGCTTTGCTCTAAAATGATCTAGTGATATCTGAGTCATATGATGGAGAGACTAACTAACTATTTATAAAACTATTCATTTTTTAACTCCTCTCTAATAATAATTCTAAAACAACCAAAATCTTTATAAACCAATACTATTTCTCACAAGAAAGAACCCGAAAAAGACTACGTTAGCGTAGGAGGGAAACAAATGGATAAAAACAAGATTAAAAAAACTCTGGAGTTGTTAAGAGCTAATTCTCCAAAAAAGAAATTTTCACAGACTATAGAGCTTATTGTAAATCTTAAGGATTTGGATATTAAGAAGCCTGAAAACAATGTAGACGTTTTTCCAACCCTTCCTCATGGTAGGGGGAAAAAGGTAAAAACATGTGCATTTGTTGACGATGAGCAAGTTTTGGCAGCAAAGGAGCTATGCGATTTTGTTGTAGAAAAAGATCAGTTTTCAAAGATATCCAAGCAAGACCTTAAGAAATTTGCTTCAAAAGCAGATTTTACAATAGCCCAAGCAGCACTGATGCCGCAGATAGCAGGGGCTTTCGGTAAGGTTTTGGGCCCTAAGGGTAAGATGCCAAGCCCAAAGGCTGGTGGAATCATCCCTCCAAAAGCTGAATTAGAGCCAATCTTAGCAAGACTTACTAGGAAAGTTAAGCTGAAAACTCATAAAGAAACTATTGTTAAGTGTCCTGTAGGGACAGAAGCCATGACAGACGATGAACTCATTGATAATATAATGGCCGTATTAATGGCTTTAACCCATGCACTACCGTCTGAAGAGAACAATATAAAGAACATGTTCCTAAAGATGACGATGGGCGCACCTATTAAAGTAGGAGAAGAGGGGGTAAAGAAAAAATGAGTAAGCCTAAACCTCACGTCTCAGAAGTAAAGAAAAAGGAAGTTGCATATTTGGTTAAATCCATGAAAGAATACCCAGTGGTTGGCCTAGTTAACATGGAAAGTCTCCCAACCCTCCAGTTGCAGAGGATGAGAGATCAGTTGAAAGGTACAGCGCTTATCAGAATGAGCAAAGGTAGACTGATAAGGATCGCGATGGACCAGGTCAAGGATTCAGTCACTGGCATAGAACAGCTCAAGGAATATATCCGGGGCATGCCAGCATTGATATTTACTAAACAAAACCCATTCAAGCTCTATAAGACGCTCGCAAAGAGTAAGTCATCTGCTCCTGCAAAGGCAGGTCAAGTAGTTCCTAAGGACATTATCGTTCCGGCAGGGCCTACTGCATTCGCTCCAGGACCAATAATTGGGGAATTGGGCGAGATGGGAATAAAGGCAGGTATAGAGGACGGTAAAGTTGCTGTGAAGGAAGATACGAAGATTCTTTCAGAAGGTGATGTGGTTACCCAGAAACAGGCTGAATTAATGTCAAGACTGGGTATAGAGCCTATGGAAGTTGGGCTTAACCTTACAGCTATACTTGAAGAAGGCACAATATTCACAAGGAACATACTAGAAGTTGATGAAGATGAATATGTAAACAACATTAAAGCACTAGCGACAGAATCTATGAACTTAGCAATGCACATAGGCTACACGACAAAGGATACGATCAACTTGTTAATAGTGAAGGCACACAGGGCGGCAAAAGGCTTGGCTGACTCGCAAGACATAATGACTAGCGATAATGCAAAGGAAATCATAGCGAAAGCTGAGAACCAAGCTACAGCCCTTAAATCAAAGGTTGAATAATTAATCGGAGGATAAGAAGATGGAATATATATATGCTGCAATGTTACTCCACAAGGCTGGAAAGCCGCTGGATGAGGCAGGCGTAAAGAAGGTACTGGAAGCTGCAGGCTTAAAACCAGATGAAGGAAGGATTAAAGCTCTTTTGGCAGCTTTAGATGGTGTCGATATTGACGCAGCTATCAAGGAAGCAGCAGTTGCACCAGTGGCAGCCGCAGCACCAGAAGCAAGCAGTGGAGAAGCACCTAAGGAAAAGAAGAAAGAAGAGAAAAAGGAAGAAGTTTCAGAAGAGCAAGCAGCAGCCGGTCTAGGCGCATTGTTCGGTTAGAACTTTTTCATTTTTTTATTATTTGAATAACAAGACGCAATTAAACGGAAGTGTTACTTGATGACGGAGGAAGTAGTAAACAACCAAGAATTGAGGAAAGACCTGGCTAGTCTACGGGCTAAGCTTGATGAGCTCAACAAGAAAAAAGAGGAATGGTTCTCAAAAAAAGAAGAGCTCAAGAAAGAGATTGCTGATCTTATAAATAAAGTAAAGGACATCCGAGGTTCTAAAGATAACTTTGAAGGAAACATCAAGGAATATAAGGATAAGAGAGATAAATTTAATTCTGAGGTTAGACAGCTTATAGAGAAGGTCAAGGTTCTGAACAAGAAAAAGAGCGACATGCTCTCGAAGTTCCAGATAAAAGTTGACCCTTCTATGATTAAAAAGAAAATTGAGGATATGGAACTCCAGATTGAGACCCAAGGGTTGACTTTTGATAAAGAAAAGAAAGTCATGAAGGTTATCAATAGTCTAAAGAAACAATTTGAGCAGAGCAAAGGAGTTATGGATGTCATAAACGAAATAAAGGCTGTAAGCAAGAAAATTGAAGATGCAAAGAAGCAAGGCGACGATTTTCATTTTAAGCTGAAAGATTACGCTAAAACTAATAAGGCTAAATTCGCAGAATTCTTGAAGACTTCTAAAGAGATAAATAAACTCAAGAAAGTACAAGAAGAAGCTTTTGACAAATTCATAAAGTTTAAGCAGGAATTTGCTGAGGTCAATAAGAAGTTAAAAGATAAGTTAGACATTCTTGATGATTATCATAAGGCTAAGAAAAGGGCAAAGGTAGAGAGAGTACAAGCCAAGAAGAAAAAAGATCAGGAAAAATTGAATGAGAAGGTTGAGGCCGTAGAACAAAAGCTGAAGAGCAAGAGCAAGAAGAGAAAAGTTCTAACAACAGAAGATCTTTTAGCCTTCCAAGGAAAGGGTGACGATAGTTTGTTGAAAGAGATGACAAAAAAGAAAGAAAAGAAGCCAGTTAAGAAGAAAGTCATAAAGAAAAAAGAGGGAAAAGTTCCTGAAGAGGAAAAACCTACTAAAAAGAAAACAATTAAGAAAGCTCCTGCAAAGAAAAAAGCAGCGAAGAAAAAAACTACTAAGAAGAAAACAACTTCTAAAAAAGAAGATTCTAAGGAAGATAAAAAATAACTCACTTTTTCTTTCTCAAATATTTCCACAAATATTTTACATCTGAATACACAGGTATTGTTTTTATTTTGAATTTCTTGATAAGCCAAACCCATATGGCAAAGACTATTACTGTTGAGACTATCTTCCAGAATATAAGATGCACTGAATCAAACATGTTCTGTCCATAAACAAAGAGAATGTAGAATAGCACTCCAATCCTAGCAATATTGGCAACCAAGAAAGCTATACTTCCCCATGCCATCATCTCAAATCTCACTTTCCAATCTATGCCTTTAGTTAGAAGGATTAGGAGAAATAGTAGCAAGTATGCCGCTCCTGCTGTGCATGCGTCAATAAACTTTAATGATATTCCGTAACTTGTATGGATGGTGTTTCCTATAAGTATGGACGGATGGAATGCATCAAGAAGGAACCATGAATAAAATAATGTCAATGGGGTAAACACAACATAGAATATATTGTTGAATATTCCTAACAATAAAGCTAATGCCACCCTCAATATCAGGTCAAACTCATATTTCATCTACAAATATAAGAGACTTTTTACTTTATTAATATTTCTACCTTAATCAATCTGTATTGGGTCATGACATATGTCACCACCCTTAAAAATTCAGTTAACAACACTG
>CAZUKZ010000017.1:0-22958 GCA_964621125.1 Candidatus Woesearchaeota archaeon | reverse complement strand
TAAAGTGCCATGTCTTCTTAAGTATTTTTTTCCATTGATACATAGGGCATTAATAGTGTAATTAGTATTTATTTGCTTCGGTTTTTCAGATTACTTTCACTTTGCCTTCGGGTTGATCCTCAGCAAAGATTTGAGACTGAAATTTATAGACTTTACAGTTCTTTTCAAGCCATGTTTCAGAAGGCAATCCTGCTTTTTGACAGGTCATTGCTAACGCTTCCTCTACATCAACATCATAGTCAAGAAATACCTGTGGAAGTAATAGACCTTTCTGCCTTTCATACTCCACCATTAACCCATCCGACCCAATTTCAATATTCATAAGATACTTTTCAGCCCCCCCCTCAAGCCTTTTAGGCAATGTTAACACAGAGATCTCTATGATTATATTCTCATCACCTAAAGGTTCAAATCGAGGATCTTCAAAAGCCGCTGCTTTCGCTGCCCCTACCACAGCCTCCCCTAAAGTATAAATAGGCTCTGGAAAACCAATGCATCCTCTTAATTTTTTTGAAGGGTAAGTATATAATGTAACAAAAACGCCCCTTTTTTCATCTAACCCTTTTAAATCTATTTCTTTATTATAAATAGTGGCTCTTGCAAGTTCTATTAATTTCTTACCTTCTTGCAAGTTAAGTCTCTTCATTTGGCGACTTTTTTAACTTGAGCCAAGAAATCCTTATTTTTCTTATTTAACCTTGTAATTGCACTAGATAAAGCCTTTTTAGGTGCGGCTTTGGATGTCGCTACCATCAATACAGCGTTGCTCACTAAGGGATGATCTATATTATATCCAGCCATGACCACATCTTTATCATTCCATAGCTCTTTACTTAGGGCGTTGGCCAAAGTATGGGACTTTCCTATAAGCTCAATTTTTAGCATGTTTTTGTCCGATTCCAAGATTTTTATTTCCATTTTTAAAGCTAAAACCCTACATCCTTTTTTAAATGTTTCTATTTTATCCCTTCAAAAAGGGTTTTTTCTAGCTTTCTCTAATATCCAACAACCAACGTCAACATAGTGTATTGATTTGATATGGAACCAATAAGACCTTGTTAAAGGAAACTTAAACCTTTGGATTTCCCTAATTTTAAAACCATTATCCTCAACAAAGCTATTGATAAATTTTTTGGTTGAGTATTTATGGAAACTATAGATTTTCGGAGCTACGCCCATAGCTTTTAAGAGAAATGTCTTGTCGCTATGCGTTTTCTTTACACCAAAAGGAGGATTTTCTATGACTACGTCAACTTTATTCTTAAAGTTATTTACATTAATGTTAGAGAATGTACAGGGTAATTTCCTCTTAAGTTTTTTCTCTAGGGTTTTTTTATTGTGCTTCGCAATAGCAAGCACATCTTCATCAAGATCCACCATATAAATTTTCTTTGCCCCTAATATGGCAGCCCCTAAACCAAATACTCCGAAACCACAACCCAAATCAGCAAGAATCTTTCCTTCTATATCCTTATTCATTAGAGCAGTCCATAATATTGCTGCTGCAATTTCTGCAGGGGTAGGGTACTGTTCTAATCCTATATCTTGATGCTTAAATCCTTGTAGGGAGGAAAGTATTTGTACAAGCTTGGCTTTATTCATCTTTCTTAGAAATCCAATAGTTCTAAATCGTCTGAAGTTATGTCGTCTTCCAAATCATCTAGGTTAAGATCATCTGACATGTTTGGAAGATCTAAGTCTAAGCTAGAATCGTCCTTTGTTGTTTTGTCTGTCGCATTAGTATGAGTTTTAGTACACCCGGATACCAGCAAAATTAACAGTATTAATAACATGGCAATGTATGTCTTTTTCATTCTAATACCTCTCATAATTATTTACTTGACAATAATATTTAAACCTGTCGTTAGAAAAAGAAAAAGAAAAATCAATTACTTGTTGTTGGGTCCTGAGGAGTCTCTTTCAAGAATCCAAGAGCGTTATGCTCTTTCAATTTAGCCCAAATAGATTTGAGAGTTTTTTGTGCTTTTTGCAAGGACTTTTTAGCATCTTTCATCTTTGCCATAGCATCCCTATGTAGTTTTGCACTTTCATCGAAATCTCTAACATCTCTCATTTTCTCAAACATTTTCCGCGCATCTTCAAAACTAGTTTCCGCTACAGCAATCTCTTTCTTGAAATCAGAAACAAGAGAATCTACTGAAGTGGTGGATGCCCCTTTTTCTTTCATTTTCGCTAGTGCGAAATCTAGTCTGGACTCTAATTTTTTGGACTTCACCACCACACCGCCAAGCCTATGGTTGCTATGTAACCCTACAAAAGATTTTGCCCTACGATTTATAATTTTCCATTGTTTCTCAAGATCCTTGACAGCTTTGATCAAATCAGCTTTACTAGATGCATCTTCAATGTTTTTCTTTATCACTTTAAGCTGTTCTAAATTTTTATCAAGATCCAAAACCATGCCACTAGCCTTAGTATTATTTATGTATTCATTAGAATCTATTCTTGACTTAACCTTAGTAAGATGGTTTATGTAAAGATCAACCTTATATGAAAAGAATTTCTTTCCCCTTTCAAGAAATTTTTTCTTCACATTATCACACTTAGTTTTGCCTTTGCAGTTTATCAACTCCTTTTTCAGTGATTTGAAATTAGATGTTGCCCGTTTAAGATTATTTTTTACTTTCAGAAGGTTAGCCTTTGCAGATTTATAGTTCTTTCTTGCTACCTCTAATCGAGTTGTCTTGATTTTTCTTGCCTTGAAAGCTAACTCTTCCTTATAAATTTTCAATGATGGTTTTTTTAACTTAAAACTTATTGGCCTGATAGACTTAAGTTTTACTTTACATGCTTGCAGAGCATTCTCCTTTGTCATATCTTTATTTAACTTCATAGTTCGCTTTACACAATTATCAATCCTGATCTGGACAAGACCCTTAGCCCGATCTTTAATTTTCTCAAGTTTGTCTTTATTAAATAGGGGTTTTTTGCCATCAGCAACTGTGAGAATACCTGGACTCTTCTTTTCTTGAGCCAAAACAGAAAATACTGATATAATCATTAGTATGCATATGGTAATCGCCAAAATTCCTTTCTTATTCATTTGTTAGTCAACCTCCAATTTGCTTTAATAATCTAAAGCCTCTTTTCTTTATAAACATACTTTCACAAAGCTTACCACAAATGCATTTAAAGCTTTACCAGACTTTAAGGAACCTAATTTGGCCTACGATTAAAAAAACAGAAATTTTTTATAGATGTTTATACAAAGGAAGATCATATGATAAAAGAAATAATTTTGGTATTTATCTTATTTTCTACAATGGTCACAGCAGCCACAATTCAAGGAAAAATCTATGATATGGGACTTGAGCTTAGGCCTAACACAAAAATAAGCGTGGACACTACGCCAAAACAAATTTTTATCTCAAAAGATGGCAGTTACTCATTTAATGTAGAGGAAGGTAACTATACAATCATTGCCAAATATTATTCGGATGGAGAAGTTATATCTTCCTTTGATGATAACATTAGAATTGAAAAAGAAGGAACATACAACTTAGATATTGTTCTTTTTGATGTCATTGATGATTCTGACCTATCGACAGATAAGTCTTTTGATGCAACGATTTCCATTGAGGACAACATTTCAGGATGGTGGTTCACCCTTATACTTCCTTTTCTGATTATAGTAATTTTAATCTTGTGGTGGATTAAGAGAAAGAAAAAGTTCAAGGATCAAGACCTCATCTTGGAAGGGGAAGATGAATACTTACAAGAAATTACCAAAGTGATAAAAGCAGAAGGTGGAAGGATTACACAAAAGGAATTGAGGAAAAAGTTTCCGATTTCAGAAGCCAAGGTCAGTTTGCTTATAACTGAACTCGTATCCCAAGGCAAACTAAAGAAAATAAAGAAAGGTAGAGGGAATGTAATAATTCTAACAAAATGATTTAGACAAGTTTTGGCTCCTTATGCCGGGCCCTTCTTTTCTTGAATTTTATGAGGTCACCGATAGTTAAGTCTCCTTCCGCTATATCCAACGGTCGCTCATACTCTTCCTCAACCTCTTTAGTTAATAAATTTATTCCAAAAAATTGTTGGAGTTTTTTCGCTAACTTAATTGAAGGCCTCATCTGTCCGGATTCCATCTTATGAATAACAGACTCTTTTTCTGCTATTGCCTTTGCAACCTTTTCCTGAGTAAGGTCTTTACGTTCTCTAGCTTTTTTTAGACGCAAAGAGTAATCTGATACAACTGTTTCAACATCATCCAAATCTTGGTTAGAAAAAAATGTGTTCTTACCTTTATTCATTCTTTTAGAATTAAAGCTTTGCCCTGAGTTATGCCTTACAGGTTTTTCCTTAGGTCGATCAATATTTACAATGTTACCAAATTTAGCACAATCCCCACATACGCAGAGCATACTCCCCTCCACAATAGCATTCCCCAAAGAATTTTCTTTACCACAAAGATCACATGACGGCATTTTTACCTCACATAAAAGATGTTTATATTGATACTTATAAGTTTTATTCTACTAGAGAAGTGCTATCAAAACAAAGCAAAAAATCCGTTTCAACCAATAGAAAAGGTTAAAAAAGGCAGATTTTTAACTATTAACGTATGATAGATTACTTTTTATGGGGCGTATCCCTCCTAGGTCTCTTCATAGGCATATTTTGGGCCAATGTTATGTCTCTTCCAGGGTCTAAAAAAAACAACCTCTATAAAGTCCCGCCCACCGTATCGTTCATTACCCCTGTACTAAATGAAGAAAAGACTATAAATAAAACTTTAAAATCGATAATGGAACTAGATTATCCTCAAAGTAAGTTAGAGATTATCATAGTTAATGACCAATCTACAGATAATACTAAAGCAGTTGTTGAAAAGATTATAAAAAATAATCCAGATTGGAATATCCTTCTCCTAGATAGAAAAAAATTTCCTGGAGAATTCACTAAAGCCCCAGCGGTAAACACTGGGTTGAAAGAAGCTACAGGAGAATTTGTTGCTTGCCTTGATGCTGATTCCACAGTCAAACCTGATTCATTGAAAAAAATCTTCAACCTTTTTGATAGTGACCGGGTAGCCGCCGTAATTAGCGCAATAAAAGTGAATAACACTAAAACTATTTATGGGAAAATCCAGAGGTTAGAATACCTCCTTGCAACATTTGTCCGAGAACTCATGTCTAAGGTTGACACCCTCCATATAACTCCTGGTGCACTTAGCGTTTACCGTACAGAAACACTCAAGGATCTTGGAGGATTTGATGAAAAAAATATTACAGAAGATTATGAAATTGCAGTAAGGTTGAAGTATCACGGATACACCATAAGAATTCAAACACAGAGCATCAGTTACACAAACGTGCCTTCAACATTTTGGAGCCTCTGGCAACAAAGGGTACGTTGGTTTAGAGGATTTATAACAACATCACTCAAGTACAAAGATATGTTTGCCAACAAAAAGTTTGGAATGATGGGAGTTTTTCAGTACCCTCTGAACATAATTTCGTTTGCTGTTGTCCTTCTTACATTCACATTATTTAGTTATGAAGCCATAAACGGAATCTATAATATTTCAAGTCGCTTATCTGTCCTAGGATGGTCATTTTTTGAACTTCTAAAAATCCCTAGCCTAAAAGACATGGCCTTCAATTTAAATATTAAAGTAATTTTCCCGATTGTTGTGTCAATGATGATAGCATTTTATATCTACTACCTTGCACACAAAAGTCAGAATGAAAAGCTAAAATATCCTATAGCACTTCTTGCTTACTTCACAGTATATCCACCATTAAGAATAGCCCATTGGGTTACTGCAACATACAAAGAAATGTTTAGGAGGAAAAATAGATGGTAAAGTACCCTAAGAAACTCTTCGTCAAAAGCGCAACAATAACCCTTATTGTTTTTCTTACTGGAATGTTACTAGGGTGGAGCCTGGATAAATATAAAGAAGATGAAGTCCTACAAGACCTAAAAATCAATGAACTCAATACACAAAGCTATTTTCTTGAGCGTTCCTTAATAAAAGAAGGGAAAAATTATTGTGACATACTCCAATCTAGAGTAAAGAATATAAGGTACAATTTAGTTAAGATTGGATCCCAATTACCCTCAAGTGAAAATAGTGCTATATCAAAAAAAGCTGACTTGGATTATCTTAAAAGGAAGTACACTATTTCAGAAATCCAATTCTTGATGCTTCTTAATGATTTAAAAAAGAGTTGCGGCAAGACGTATTTTCCAATCCTCTTTTTCTATACTAAAGATGATACACTAAGCAAAAAACAAGGATATGTTCTAAACTGGATTAATGAGAAATACAAAGATTCTGTAGTAACTCTTTCATTTGATAAGGACTATGAAGATGAGCCTTTAATTATAAGCTTGAAATTAATGTAAAACATCAATTCAACGTCTGCGATAGTTATCGGGGGAAAGACCTACAATCGGTTTGTGTCAAAGAACGAAGTAAACACCATTGTTAATAATTACACATCTACTGCTTGATTCGCCAGATATTTATGCCACCCCTACTATAAACCATCACAAAATCAGGATTGTATTTCAATAAAAAAAGCAATCCATCTTCATCATATGTCCAAAGTTTATCTCTCATGCTCTTATCCACCCAAATGTATTTTAGATTATATTTTTTTATTATTCCCTTGGCCACCTTGAGATCTCTTGTGCTTATCAGTTGTTGATAATCCACCCATCGCTCATTTACTTTGGGAGCAAATAAAAAGTTTATGTCCATCATGTTAGATTTTTGGGCATAATTCATCAGAAACCCATTATTGTAATCAGAAAATACTACTCCTGGATCCAACTTTTTTAAAAAAGTCACAGCCTTAATGACCTGTACATCTGGTTCTGATTTAACCATACAATTTATGTGAGACACTGCGGAAAACAACAACCCACATATGATGATTATCACAGTGAATTGTTTTATTGTGTTGCTTTGCCAACCCTTAGTGAGCAAGTAAACCGTACCATATGCTGCAAGTATAGCCACATAAAAGTTGAAGATAAAGATAGTTACAGGCCAGATAAGTGTAAGAACAAATAATAATGTTATTGAGAAGAATACAAAAAGTCTCCGATACTTATACCTCCATAAAGCCATCATACCACAAACAGCAAGGATTACTGAAAATATACCAAAACCGAATTTCCCTCCTAAATCTGACATAAGAGTTTGTAGTTTATAATTAAAACCTGAACCGAATGGACTAAATATAAGGCTCTGAGGCATACCAGCATTATACAAGAAATAACCATAATAGATAATAGTTATTAAAGACGTAATCGCCAAGGTTATAAAGCCTAATTTTCTTTTTTCTTTCTCGTGGAATATTATGTACAGAGCTAATAAAGCCAGTGTTATAAGTGTTATCGGAAAGTTAAAGATAGGCAGTAATACAAATGACACCAATCCAAACCACTGCAACACTTCATACTTTGAGGAAAATAGGTAAAAGCCTAATAAGCTAAGAAACACGGCACAAAAATAATTATTTAAAGAAGTAAAGAGATAAATAAATGGTGGAGAAGCAGCTAAAAAAAGAACCCCTAGAGCTGAGTCCTTCACATTAAATTTTCTTAAGAGACACATGAACAATACAAGACTTAAAGCCCCAAGTATGAAGGGTAAGGCTTTAGGCAGTATGTCTTGGTTTATCCTTAATAATAAAGGTAGACCCCAATTGTACGTCGCTACCCTCCCACCATAACTTAACGAATCATAAAGTCCTGGATCTTTCGCTAATCTCAAAAAAAAGAAAGCATCATTTCCAATCAGAGGTTCAGATCTAATTAAAGGTACAAGAAGCAGGATTAATATACCTATTAGTAAAATCCCTATGTTAACAGAAAATCCCATATACCGTGGTCTTCTTTGTGTCATAAATTTTCTTAAAGCATGCATCGTCTTTAGTATAGCTTAATTCTGTGATGTTATATATTCTTTTTGATTTTTCAGAAAGGTATATGAAATCTACATTATACTTATTTAAGAGGTTGGTAGCCTGTACTAAAGACTCTGTCTTAAATATTTTCGTGACATCATCATATCTTGTAGGAGCTAAAAGAAAAAGAGAATCGGCAACATTTTTACGATTTGCTATGGCTGTTATGTAGTTACCTTCTTCCGTATTTGATAAAATGACAGAGTCATAAGCCGTATTTTGTTTTATCCATTTCAGTGTCCTAACTTCATCATCTGATACTGTTTGTTTAATAGTGTCCTGCGCTTGACTGTATGCAGGCACCAAAATAAATACTAAAACAATGAAAATAAATGTCCAACGCAAAAAGTCCTTGTATTTTGAAAACTTAGTCATTGATACATAATTAGAAATTGACTCGAAAGCTATAGCAGATATCAATACTAAAAGTATACCTAAAAACATTATCCCAACTGGAAAAGTTATCAACCTTACAAGTAAGAGTAAGAGGTCAGTAAGAATCAGCGCACTTAAAAGGTAGATATATTTCCTCTTACCTTTGAAAAGAGCTAACGTGAAACCTAACACTCCAAAAAAAAGAGGGACCGTGCCAATACCGGAGATTATATCTATTACAGATATATCTTTGAAAAAATTGAATAGCAACTCTGTAGGGATGTTTTGCCAGACAGCATATAATCCATATTCCAAAAAAGCCTTTTTGAAGAATATGAGATTAACAAGGACATTGACAAAAACTGACAACAACACAGCTTCTTTAGTAAGTTTTTTTATTTTCAAAGAGTCTACACTTAAAAGAATTAGATAAAATATCAAAGATATACTAAATAAGAAACTTAAAGGGTGCACCAAGGGAAGGATAAATGAAAGGATAATGAACTGAGTTAATCTTGCTTACAAATCTAGTAAACAATATACACTATAAAAAATTAAAGGTATAACCAAAGAGTAAGTTGAAACTTGATTCAAAGTAGTACTTAACAGTGTAGGAATCATCCCCGCCATCCCTGCCACAAGTAATGAAGCATTATTGCTTTTTATGATAGTTTTTGATATACCGAAAACGATAAAGACTAAACTCGAAAGCAACAATATAGGTATAACTTTATATGTGATAGCATTAGGTAAAAATATATTAAAGAAAGCTAAAATGTAATGGAATACATGAGTATTGATGACAGTTCGTCCTCCATAGCTCAATTCGTCATATACAATAGGCTTTATGTTATCGTTTATGTACTCTGTATGCCTTATATTAAAATAAGCCTCATCAGAACTGAAATTAGGAGTCTGGAATATAAAGAACAGATTAAATCCTACTGTAAGTAAGAATATTATTATCAGGATTTTGACTTCTTTCTTCATCTTAAACAGGTACAACTAAACTACTCATCATTGAATTGGATTCCACCGGATACGTCATTAGATCTTATTTTTTCACTAGCTAAAGATCCAACCCTCACCGTCTTCTCCCTAGATTCTAATTGTTTTTCTTCCATTTCAGGAAGAGTTTTGTTTTTTAATTCCCCGTTTTTATCCTTAGCCCTCTTATTTTCAATAAGTTTCTCCTGCCTTTCTTTATCGACCTCACCGCCATTTTCACTAGTTTCCAACACCTTACTTTCAACTTTCTCAAAATTCTGATTCAGATCTTCAGGAACTACATCAAAATAATCAAAGAACTTTGAAGCAAGCTTTAGGACTCTTGTCCTTCCTTTTTTCTCAGACGTTATCAGTTCTTGCTCTTTCAAAATCTTAACATGCTCATAAGCCCCATTCCCTCTTACCTTAACAAGATCACTTTGCAACATGGGATTTTTGTATGCAATTATTGCTAATGTCTCCTGCGTGGGTTTATCAAGTTCACTATCTGTAAGGAGTTTAGAGGTAAGATAATTATACTGTTTTCTTATATTCAACTTAAACTTACCATTTTCCTCAAAGACCCGTAAAGCCCCTTGACCATTATCATAACTTTTTATAAGATCCTTTAGTGCTTCCTTCACCAATCCGATAGATCCGATATGACATAATCTAGCTATCTCTTCAGTATCCATAAAACGGCCAGTTGTAAAAAGTATGGCCTCGATCTTATTCTTGTGTTCTTGCATCTTCAAACAATTTAATATAAAATTTGTTTTTAAAACCTTTGGTTTTTATACTTATTCTATCGCAAAACGTAATAGAGCTGCCACCCCACCCAAGTCCCTCAGTTGTGCCCCTTCTGTACTGTCCAACGATATTATCTGCAAATCAGTGCCCTGATCCTCAGCTTCCTCTTCCAGCAAATCAGACTTATTTTCATCAAAACCTTCAGAGAGTAGAAGTTTGTCCACTGCTCCCAAGTCTATTGCTTTTCTCACGGAATCATAGCCGTAAGTAACTTTTTGGGGGTT
Organism: Candidatus Woesearchaeota archaeon; assembly: GCA_964621125.1. Lineage (GTDB taxonomy): Archaea > Nanobdellota > Nanobdellia > SCGC-AAA011-G17 > GW2011-AR17 > CAZUKZ01. Next base: position 12,613 of record CAZUKZ010000017.1, on the reverse strand, counting down.
TGTCGCAAGAAACTTAAAAAATTTTTGCATTACTTCCTTCTCTGCAGTTATAGCTTCCTTCAACAATATATCTGAACTTTTTTCCACAAGCTCTTTTAATCCAAAATCCCCAGTATAACTTAAGTCTATTATACCTACTACTTTTCTTTTGAGCTGTTCATTTAGGTATCCAAGATTTAAGAACGACTCTTTTGTAGGTCCTGGACCACCCACTATTATCCCTTTTAGGTTTTTCATTTCTAAAAATTCTTTTTGAGCCATGCCAGCAATCTTTTTGTAGAACTCTTTCGCTGCTCCTTCCCGAATTCTTGCGAAACGTTGAGCGCTATTATGAACTACTAAACCTTCTGCAATAAAGTTTTTATTCTCGACTGAAATATCTATTAAATCAAGAGGCCTTTCATCTACTTTTATGGATTTTATTTCTTTACCTGATCCATTTTCAGCCAAAAGAACATCCCCGGCTTTCAATTCTTCAGCATATTTAGTACTTCTATCAACTATGAAAAACATATGATCCGCTGAGGCGATGATAGTGTCCTCAACAGTTATATGGTACAACTTGTCTTTTGTTGTAGTCCACTTTTTAGTTACTTTAGTAGGTATTAACTTTTTATTATCCAGATCATAACTCAAAACCTCATCCCCTTCATGAATCTCCTCTAACCTTAAAAATTGCCCGTCAGCCATACTTACCATTGTATCATAATGCAAGCACTGTCCCCCAGCCCTTGTTTTCCCAGGAACCATCGACGTTTGTGTTGCGAGCATAGTTATATTAGTCCCACGTAACAACCCAATATTCCCTTCTCTCCTATCAAGAACTATTAAACCGTATACCTCTCTATATTCCATCATTTCCTTAAGTGGTTCAAGCTTAAAATTTTGGTCACACCTGTACATCCTAATATTCAGTGGTTGTGGAGGTTCAATACTCCATACTTGAATATTTGGTTTGCCTTCCCTTTCAGAAGCATCACCGGCAAATACTGCCAATCCATTCTCAGGAGTTTTTTTGAACAGTCTTAAATGCCTTATCATCCTTTCCAAAGAATCTATGACATGTGTCCTTGTGGTCTTGTCCTTTATATTGACCGCAGTACCTTGTTCTTGACCAAGATGGTTTATTATCTTATTTAAGTCATAGCCTGCAGGCACGTAAACTGACACTAATTCAGTATGTCTCCCCTTAATGCGCCCAAGTTTCCTTATGAACTTCTTAAGCTTATGTTTCTGTTTTGTATTTAAAGCCATTATTAACACCAAATTATGAGAATATTTAAGGTTTGCCCTACAGTTCTATCTTCATTTCCGAATCAAACTTTACCTTTTCTGCCTTTGTTATGGCTTTAAGGTCTTCTAGGAAGGGTGCTGCCTCCTCTTCCTTCATATCTATTGTCAAACACTTTACAGGTTCCTTCAAAGACATTTTGTTGTCAGACTTTGCTTTCCTTACTTCACTGATAATTTCTACTAGTCTGTCCCCCAAATTCTCCAAATCATCATCTATTAGACTTTCATCAGCCTTAGGCCAGGAAGAATTATGAATTGATACACTATTTTCTATTCCTGTAAAGTACAATTGAAATATTTCCTCTGTTATGTAGGGCATAATAGGTGCAAACAATTTTAATATGGCGAGTAAAGAAGTGTATAAAGTATACTGTGCAGATAACCTCTCTTGCTCTCCTCTCCTATCAGGATTATACAACCTATCTTTGGCAATCTCCAAGTAATTATCACAGAATGTCTGCCAGAAAAAGTTTTCTGTCCCTTGTTTAGTTTTTGAGTATTCATATTTCTCAAATGATTGTGAAGCCTCCTTCACTAAGTGATTTAATTTTGAAAGAAGCCATCGATCCATTATTTCAAGTTTCTTAGGTTTATTTTTCTTATAGTCTTCAAGATGCATTAATGCAAATTTTGAGGAATTCCACAGTTTTGTTACTGTTTTCTTGCCTGTTACAAGATCCTTCTCTTGAAATGGAAGGTCATCCCCTAGTTTAGAACCAGCAGCCCAAAATCTTAAAGCGTCCGCCCCATAATTATCCATCATTCCCTGAGGTTTTATAGCATTGCCTTTGCTTTTTGACATTTTCTTCCCTTTAGGATCCAAAGCAAATCCGGATATCACAACATCAGTCCACGGATTTTTATTATTATGCATTTGGCTTTTTACTACAGTATTAAACAACCAGAAAGTTATTATGTCATGTGCATTTGGTCGGAGGGACATAGGATATAGTTTATCAAAAAGTTCTGGATATAATTCAGCCGCAATCTGTGGTGTGAGAGAAGAGGTTGCCCAAGTATCCATGATGTCCTTTTCTGGAATGAACTCTTCACCGCCACACTTTGGACATGGCTTGATTGGCTTGTTCTCTAAGGGATCTACGGGCAATTGTTCTTCCTCAGCTAAAATTACTTCGTCACACCCCTTACAGTACCACACTGGGAAGGTAATCCCATAATGTCTTTGCCTTGATATACACCAGTCCCATTGCAATCCATTTATCCAATTATCATACCTTACTTTCATATATTGAGGATACCAATTCAGTTTATTACCTGCTTCCAAAAACTTATCCTTTAAATCCAAATACTTTATGAACCACTGTTTGCTGTTCAATATTTCTAGTTCCGTCCCACATCTTTCATGAACATTCACTGCATGCGTTATAGGCTTTTGGTCTAAAAGCAAACCTTGTTCTTTTAGATCTTCTATGATTTGTTTCCTTGCTTCTTTTATTGTTAAACCAGCATACTTTCCAGCCCTATTTGTCATAATTCCATCTTTACCTACTGACATTACTAGTGGAAGATTATGAGCCTTATACCACTCTATATCCGTTTGATCACCAAAAGTACAGCACATTACAATACCTGTACCTTTTTCAGGGTCAGCTTTTGTATCAGGCATGATTGGAACTTCAATATCAAATAAAGGAACCTTAGCTTCCTTACCAAACAAACTCTGATATCTCTCATCATCAGGATGAGCAAATATTGCGACACAGCTCCCTAAAAGTTCAGGCCGAGTGGTAGCTATTACCAAGTCTTTACCATCATCTAATTTAAAGACAATATCATTAAACATACTAGACAGTTCCTCATCTTCCATCTCCACTTGAGCTATGGCAGTGCGGCAATGAGGGCACCATATAGTTGGCGCTTCTTTTCTATATTCCCTACCCAGATTATAAAGATCTATAAATGATTTCTGCGAAATTTTTCTACAATGTTCATTGATTGTGGAGTAGAATATATCAAAGTCACAAGATATACCTAAATTTTTCCAGTCTTGAATAAAATCAGGTCTTATCTTTTCTAAAGTTTCAAGACAAAGCTTAATGTAATCTGTCCTCTCCATCTTAGTACTTCTAACTTTGTTTAATTTTTCAACCAGCCTATCAGTTGCAAGACCATTATCATCTGTACCAAAAGGATAGAAGACGTTAAACCCTTTCATCCTTTTATATCGAATTATGAAATCTTGCTGCGAATATGAAAATGAATGTCCTAAGTGCATGTCCCCTGATACTGTGGGTGGAGGAGTATCCACTGAATAGATTTTCTTATCTGATTTGGGATCAAATTTATAAACTCCTTTCTGTTGCCATAGATTCCTTATTCTTGGTTCACTTTCCTTAAAATCATAATTTTTAGGTAATTCCATGCTGGAAACTCATAATAAGAGTGCATTTATATATTTTTTGGGATTAATCACCAAAAACCGCTTAAAATCCTAAAAACTCCTCACCATATAGATAAACTAGTTGTCTTTATATATTTCAGATATTGTTTCAGGTATCCCATAATACATGCATCTCACACATCTTCCATACTCCCGTTCGAACACCTTTCCAAATCCTTCAGGAACAGGTATAGCTTTTTTTACCTCTTCAGCTGCGTCCAGTATTGCAATAATCTCTTGAGAAGTTCTGCATAGAAATTATGTCCCTCATCAATAAAATATGAAAATTGTATATATAAACATTACTTGTTGAATTATCTACAACAGCACTTTCAAAAATTTGTAAGACTTTTCTGTGCAGATATAGCCGAGTAGGATCTAGGATCAATTTTAAAACCATCAAAAGCAGCAATAGTCTGGATTCCTGTAGATCTTTGTATGTCCCTTGCTTCATACATAGGATTTGCATTCAACATATCTTCGCCAAAATGGGTTAAAATTGCTAGCTTTGGTTTTACCTGTTCAATGATCTTTTTAGCATCATCTGAATTAAGATTATTCTTCTGTTTGTTCAATGCGGATTGCAATACATTTAATATCAGTATGTCCGACCCCTCATAAGACCTAACCACGGATTTAGAATATTCTGTGTCTGATGTGTAAGACATTACATAATCGTCAGTAAACATCTTGAAACCCACAGCATGTGGGTCTGCATGTTTCGTTGGAAGCGCTTGAACATTCAAACCACCCAATTTAATCAGGTCTCCGGGTTTCACAGGATGCAATGATTTCAACCGTTTTTTGCATTTAGCCCTAAACCCACTCCCCGGATTATTCACAACGGAATGAGCTGCTACAAGCACACCATTTTGTTCCATTCCAGAACTCAAGGCGCTTAATAGTATATTCGTATCATGGCTATGTTCTAATTCAGAGTTGGATACTAAAATAGCCGTAGTTTCTGCAGGGTTTATACCATGCTCTTTTTTTCTAAGTATCGCTCCTGGCCCGGGGTCTAAATGAATCTGCTGGTCTCCTATCTGAAGAACTATGCCTCCTGTCGAACGTACTTGGTTATGCATGATAGAACCACAACCTCCAGTCCCCAAAAAAATTATTCTCCCCATAAAAATTATGGAAGATACAAGGCTTTTTATGTTCTTTGGTGCTCTAATCTTTATGTAAAAAACTCATTCTTGTAGTATTTCATGAGAACATACACTGCAACAAAAACCATTAATAAACTAAAACACTGGCCAACAGACAACCCTAAAAATCTTCCATCCACTCTTACAAAATTGATGAAGAACCGTCCCAGCCCCATTAACCCCACAAACACCCAAAAAAGAAATCCGTCCTTATACTTTTTCCTATTCAAAAACAAAAGCATCCCAAATATAAAAAAACGCTTTAAAGCACCGTAGATTTGCGTTGGATGTCTGCAACCTTCCGCCCCTTTAAAGTTCACACACCAGGGAACATTTGTTACTGTCCCCCATAATTCCCCATTGATGAAATTAGCTATCCTCCCTAAGGCCAATACTAGCACGGCAGGAATAGTCAAAATATCCGCCAACTTAGCTAAGTGAACCTTTTTCTTTTTAGCAAATAGATAAGAAACTACAACTACAGCAATTAAGCCCCCATGAAAAGCCATTCCTCCTTTCCAAATCATAAAGATTTCCCAAGGGTGATTCAAGAAATAGGAAGGCTGCCAAAACAAGACATGGAAAAGCCTTGAACCCAAAATGACTCCTATGATTAGCCAAACCAAATAGTTTTCAACATCATCCTTAGATATTCTAAGCTTCCTGGAATAATGCATCAGTACAAAATAAGCCAACAGAAACCCTAACACATACACCAAACCATAATATCTTATTTCCAAAGGGCCGAAGCTGAACAGTACAGGATCTAAGTTGAGGGTAAATGGCATGAATTTAATAAATATCCTTAGCTATAAAAATGCTTTGAAGAATCGGATGTTTTATATATTAGATATTAATTCTCCCCTATTATGAAAAATGAAATAAAAGCAGCATTAGGAGGACTCGCCGTAGTAGCAGCAGCAATAGGTGGAACTTTTGCATACCCTCACTACATCTCGAGGAACTTAGATGAAGGAGCTGTAGAAGCGTCAGCCCAAAGTAATCTTGGCTGGAATAAAGGTTGGCTTCTACCCAAACTTACTAACAAAGACATAGATGGGGATGGAAAGTACGAATCGATAATTGTCTATAAAATAGGTGGGAAAAGAGTGTTCCAGGAAGTCACAGTAGGTAGGGATGGAAAGCTGAAATTGAGTGGAATAGTAAGGTCATATGATAGCTTATAGGGTTATCAAAAAATATCTTTGATTCTTACTCTGGGATAGACCTTGTCTCCAACAATGAACACTTCAAAATCATCTAAGTTTTGTTTGAGAAAAGGACTCAGTATTTGCTCTTGAAGAATATCTAATCCAAGAGTCATTAAATTAAAAGAAGGCATTACTATTAGATCCTTTCCTTGATATTTGCCTTTCAGGAAACACTTATATTTCTCAGACCTAGAACCTTCTCTTAATGCCACAGCAGGATGCTCATGACCTACGACTAATGTCTTAGCTCTCTTAAACTCTTGACCTTCGTGCAACTCATGCCCATGACAAATATAAATACCTCCTAAAGTATAACTATCCCTTATTTCAATATTTTTATTTTTAGCTATAGGACCTAAAAAAGTATCGTGATTGCCACTAATTAAAATTATTTTATCACAATATTTAGAGATTAAATCTAATAAATCAATAGTATTCCTCCATTCAGAATCCATTATCATCCCAAACTCATGCTTCAAGTCTCCATTTATGATAACAGTTTTAGGTTTAGTTTTCTTAAGTATCGGTTCAAGCCTTCTGACAATATCCTTGAACTGTAATGCTGGAATTAAGACCCCTTGTTTACCCAATGTCTCTTCGAAACCCATGTGAACATCTGCGATAATCAAGGTATCCTGAATTTTCAGGCCCAAATCCACAATAGTTATTCCCTCAGAGATTTCCATAATAGACGGTATTATACTGGAAGTTATAAATAATTTTTGTTATGGATGCCTCAACCGCCCCACATAATTGGCCAAACCCTCCACTTGCTTTAACTTAGATTTCAAGAGTAACACTCTTAACTTATCATCTATCCTCACCCCTCTTCTCACCAAATCCTTTTTCAAAAGATGGTAGAGCCTCTTCCCTCCATGATCCAAATCAGTAAGTAAAACAACTTCTTTTTCATCTATCCCTTCAACGACTTTATACAGAGGACCATCAATTTCCCTCACCCTCCTAAACCCTAACTTCTCCAAAGCCTTCTTATCATTCACACCTTCAACAATCACAAGAATACCCTTTTCTTTTATTCGTATAGATTCCTTTTCAAACTGCTCAAGGAATTTTTCGTTTTTCATATTAGACAATTAAAAAAACAACTATTTAATTTTTTTTCTTCTTCCCTTCTTTCAATGCAATCTTAGCTAATATCATATTATGCATTTTCTGTAAAAATTGCATTTTGTCTTCTACTTTCAAGATATCAGAATATCCTTGCAAGGCCAAATTAAAAGCAAAAGGGCTAGGAATATCAGTTGACACACTTTTTAGTTTAACTCTACCACTATTTAACCATTCCAAAACATTAACAGCATTATCGATATCCATCAAATCCTCCAACACCTCCCTCTTGGCTTCTTTCAGTATAACAAACTTTTCAGATATTCTTCTCAAAGCGCTCATCAATATCATACTCGAAACTTGCTGCCTTCCAACATTCTTTTTCTGGCCCTTGTATACCCTTAAGATCATCATTGCCCTCATTGCACAATGCCTAAACCTTCTTTTGTACACTTCGCTCTTATCTATCGCCAAGTCCATCAGTTTCCTTAACTCCACAGGCTTTAATAGCTTGAAAGCCTTAGTAACCTGAACATCTTTCGTAAAGCTCAACATGAATCCATTATCGCTTAGGCCAATTTCAACATCCTTATGTTGACTTCTTGCTATGGCAAAGGCAATGGCCCTGGACAGGGTATCATTCACTCTCCTTCCGTACAACGCATGAAATATTACATGTTTCTTCTCTCCATCATTGTAATGCTCAACACAAAGTTGTCTTTCATGAGCTATACCTACATAACAATACTGTTCTTTCATATAGCTGTACAAAGCTTCAGAAGCATTTTTATCAACAAAAAGATAATCATGTATAAACTTTATTATGTCATCTTTTTTTATTTTTTTTACAAACTTCTCTTCCATCAACCTTCTAAATTTTTGCACACCAACTGCCAAATCAAAAGATAAAGGCAAGCTTTCTGAGTACCACGATGGCACAGTTGGTTTCCTGCCAGAAGCAGACCTCACTTGCACCACCATCCCCCTTGAATAAAGGAATTGATAACAATCCCCTCCCAAAACAAAAATATCTCCTCTTTTCAATTTTTCCAAAAAACCTTCATCAATTTTTCCTATTTTCCTTTCCCTAATCTTCACAGTTATACCTGACTGATCCGGGATAGTACCAATATTGGTCATGTAAATTACCCGAGTCATCTTCCCTTTTTTACCTACTTTTCCCTCATCCCGGTTATACCATATCCTAGCATAAATATTCCTATTTTCCAATGCGTACTCTCCGGCCAAATAAGACAGTATATCATCGAAATCCTGCCAATTAAGATCACTATAGCAATAGCTTTGCTTTACAGTCTCATAAAGCTCTCTTACATCCCAGGGTTGTTCAATAATCATTCCAAAAATCTGCTGTGCTAATACGTCCAAACAATTTGTAGGAATATGGACTTTGTCTATCTTCTTCTCCAATGCATGTTTCAGCATGACAGAACATTCAACTAGGTCATCCCTATCATACACAATAATCCTTGCTTTAACTTTCGAATGCAACTGATGGCCAGCTCTTCCAGCCCTCTGTAATAATCGGGCGACAGATTTAGGTGAACCTAAACATATAACCAAATCAATAAATCCTATATCCAAACCCAACTCTAAAGATGTTGAACATGACACAGCTTTCAACTTACCTTTTTTTAATGCATCCTCTATCTGGAACCTGTGTTCTTTTGATAATGACCCATGATGCGCACCAATCAAACTCGCAACAGTAGTAGGAGGACCTTCATGAATCTCATAATAGTTTTTAGGAAAAAGCGTCTTGAGGTTATATACAATTCTTTCAGTCCCAGCCCGAGTATTGGTGAAAATCAAAGTAGTCTTATGTTGTTGTACCAAAGAGTCTATCAATTCATAAGACTTCTGATTCAGTGTTTCATGACTAGTGTTCACCAAGTCAGGCACGGGAGACAATACTTCTAAATCCAATTCCTTCAGGAACTGTACATCTACAATTTTGCAGGGCCTATCCACTCCAACCAGATATTTAGCTATATCTTCTAATGGGGAAACTGTAGCAGATAATCCAATTCGACACATCGCAGGTGAAAGCTTCTGCAATCTCTCTAATGATAATGAAAGGTGTACCCCTCTCTTACTGTCAGCTAACGCATGAATCTCATCTGTAATAACCCACTGCACATCCTTTAAGTGCCCCTTGAACTTAGGTGAGGACAACATCAATGCTAGAGATTCAGGAGTAGTAATCAGGATATGCGGAGACTTCTTAAGCATCCTAGCCTTTTCTGACGCGGTAGTATCCCCAGTCCTTACAGCCACTCTTATTCCAAATTTCTTTTTTGACTGCGCCTCCATTTCATCAAGAGGCTCTAATAAGTTCAATTCAATGTCCCTATTCAATGCTTTCAAGGGCGAGATATAAACGCAATAGACTTTGTCCTGTAAGATCCCTTTTTCAGCAGAATCAACCAATTCATTCAGGATAGACATAAAGCCTGTAAGCGTTTTCGTTGCACCAGTTGGAGCAGATACTAAGATATTATTCCTAGAATGTATTTCATGAATACCAAAAAGCTGAGGCAAGGAAAGTGAAGGGTATTTTGACTTAAACCAGGACTTCACAGTAGGTGTAAGTATTTTCAATACTTTCTTTTCAGTGTCCGGCTTTTTTTTGAAAGTTATCATGGGTTATTTTTGACAAAGAAAAAACTTAAAAATCTATCGCTTTAAATTTTTTCTTCATGAAGAAGACTATTACCCTTAATCCTTGTTTTCTCTTATCTCTTTGACATAACCGTCATCTATTATAACATTAGAATCAGGAGATGAACTATCTGGTAAAGCAAAAGCACAAACCCCATTCAAAACAGTCCTATTGTATACAGATAACAGCTTATCAAACATATTATACGCTTCCTTCTTAAATTCAATCCTAGGATCCCTCCGCCCATAACCTCTGAAGTGGATTGTATGTTTCAGTTCTGAAACTTGATCCATATACTCAACCCACACCTCATCCAACAATGAAAGTGTTGCTTGTTCCATAGAGTCTAAAGTTGATGTATCCAGCGTCATGAAGATATCCAAAAACTTATCCCTGTACCACTCTCTCATTTCATCAAATCCTAGTTCTTTTGGAGCATCAAAACCAAACACCTCGCGCATGTCCGCACCTAAATCGTAAGATTCGTTTTCCCTAATTTCGGATTGCACGTGTTCAAATACATCACGCATCGCATTCATAGACAGTTCAAGCAGATCTATATGACCTTCCAACATACTTCTTCTCATCCCATACACTGCCCCTCGCGGACCACCCAAAGTCCTATCCTGCTCAATCATGTACTTTCTTGAGGCCTCATAACCTTCAGCCCTTTTAGATTGGATTCTTTTTATTGTTTTTGACGATTGCCGATCAGATAACCTCCCATCCTCCATAGAAAGCTGCAGTAACCGTTTAGGTATTGGATCATACATCAACAGCTCATCATCTAAACTTATATAAAATCTTGACTCACCAACATCACCCTGCCTACCAGCCCTTCCTTTAAGTTGATTATCATTTCTCCTATTAACATTCCTCCCAACACCCAACACCTTCAACCCTCCAACCTCCCTAACTCCATCCCCTAATTTAATATCAGTTCCTCTTCCAGCCATATTAGATGCGATGGTCACTGCACCTAACTGTCCAGCCAAAGCTATGATTCTTGCTTCTTCCTTTTGCCTATTGAACCTTTGTTCCTGGCTTTCTTTCTTTTGAAGTGCTGCTGCATCTAGTCTCTCATAAGGGATTCCTAAAGCGTCTAAATAATTGCATAAAAGTTCAGAGTCAGGTATTGATACAATTCCTGGTTTATTCTGAGAAGAAGATATCCCTCTCACCCCTATTAGTATAGGCTGACCCTTTTTATGGGAATCATAGATTTCTTGTGTTAAAAAACTGAACATGGTTTCCTTGTCAATGAATATTTCATCCACATGATCCACTCTCACGACTTCTTCATTTGTGGGCACCTGCACTACACTTAAGCCTAATATCTCAAGAAACTCTTTCCTGGCATCTAAGGCAGTACCAGTCATCCCAGCCAACTTGTCATACTGAGCAAAAAAACTTTGTTGGGCAATTTCAGCAAATGTTAAATTAAAAGGCGAAATATCAATTCCTTCTTTAGCCTCTATAGCCTGCTGCATTCCACCTGCATACTGCCTAGTGGATTCCCTATCAGTATTTTGGTCAATTAGTCTGAGCTTTCCATCCTTCACAAGGTAATGCTTGCTTCTATGAAAAAGGGTTCTTGCCTCAAGCGCTACATTAGCATGCGCTACTAAATGGGACAAAGCATCCATCTTTTTTCTGGACACCCCATCTTCGCCGAATAAGGATTGTTCCTCATCTAATATTTGAAAATTATTTCCTTCACTACTTATAATTCTTTCAACTTCCCTCCATCCTTTATCGGTAAAATAAGCAATCCCTTGATTATGGTCCACCACAAAATAAAGATCCTCTTCAGCCTGACTTATTCTTTCAGTCAAAGACATCTCATCATCAGCAGTGCCCTTAAAATTAAAACCTGACTTAAATGCCCTTTTAAAATTCCTTAAAGTCTCTACAATTGTATCTCTGAATTTGACTCTTTGCTGCAGCACTTCAGTCTCAAGCCGGTCATGCTTTATCCTCATAGAAATATCACAGAATAGATCAAAAGACATTTCTCCAGGAGACTTTACTTTTAGTTCATACTCTTCTAGTTGTTTTTGTATAACTTCCTCAACAACCTTATCAAAAGATGTATAGAAGAAGTTTTCAATATCTTCATCAACATCAACAGCACTAGCAAGGCTGCCTATTATCAGAGGGATCTTTCCCTCATCAAGGAGGCTGTTATCTATCTCATCAACTATCCCATAACCCAACCCCCTTTGTACAACATCACCCAAGGATCTAGCCATGTTATCCCGCAAAAAATCAAAGCCTAGTTCAGCATTTGTGGAATAAGTAATATCAGCTGCATATGCCCTTTTTTTAAATTCTCTCACTTGATCAGAAATTTGCGTATGTAACTGCATCATTTCCGTTTCAACATCTTTCAAGGATTGGCTTACAAGCTGAAATTCAGATATTAATCCTGCCCTATTATCATCTTTATCCAACCTGACTAAGGCTTCATCTTCAGTCATCCTAGCCAATCTATCATGCTATTCCTGCCCTGACCTTAAGAACTCATCCCGCTCTTCTTCCAAGGCATCCAGTCTTTCTTTGAGTGGGAAGAGGTCAGGGATTGTTTTAAGCATCATGTCTCTTGAAAGGTTCAAGCCAACAGTAAATCCTAACGCCTCACATACCGGAGCCATCCATTCTTTATCCCTTTGAGCTAGATATTCATTCACTGTGGCCAAATGGGACTCCCCTACCAAAGCCTGTGCCATTAGGGGGAACGTAGCGACTAAAGTTTTACCTTCCCCAGTCTTCATTTCTGCAACCGTACCCTCATTCAGGGATAAAGCCC